>QHPW01000300.1:0-1641 GCA_003219675.1 Verrucomicrobiota bacterium | reverse complement strand
TGCAACCTTACTGACGCTGAACTATTCCGCTTCGATGCAGAACAGGTGCTCGCCGCCGCGAATGAAGACCTGCTTCCCGCTGATCGCCGGTGATGCAAAGCATTTTTCGGCCAGTTCGTTTTGGCTGATGAGCTGGAATTCGGGGCCGGGTTTGACGACGCGCGTGACTCCTTCGTCGTTGAGAAAATAAACCAGCCCGTTGGCCGAGACCAACGAAGCGTGATGTTCCCCCATCCTTTCCTGCCAGAGTAATTTGCCGGTCGCCGCCTCGAAGCAATGGGCCACGCCCGAATCGGAGACGATCAGAAAATAATCCCCTTCGATGATCGGCGAGGGCACGTAAGCCACGCCTTTGGTCGCGTGCCAGGCAATGTGGGTCTTCGTAACGTTCCCATGGCCGTCCGGTTTGATCGCAAGGATGTGGTGGTCAGGAAAGCCACCGGTGATGTAAATCAAACCGGTTCTGGCGCTGTAAACGGGCGACGCCACGAACTGCTCGGTGGGACCATCGAGGATCCAACGGAGTTTGCCGTTGTTCGGATCGTAGCTGGCCACGGATTTGTCCCCGGTCAGAACCATCTGGGTCCGGCCGCTCAATTCGCGAATCAGCGGAACGCAATAGCTGCGCGTGTGATGTTCGCGCGGTGTTTTCCACAAGGTTTTGCCGGTCTTGCGCGACACCGCCACGAGGTAGGAATCGCCGTCGTGATCGCCGTTCACAATCACCTTGTCCTTGAACACGACCGGTGAACTGCAAAAGCCGTGCATGCTCGAAAACGGGCCGGGTCGAACGAGCCACTTTCGGTTTCCCTGGAAATCATAGGCGGCCACGACCATTTCCTGCCGGTCAAGGAAGGCGACATAAACCTGTTCGCCGTCGGCGGCCGGGGTGCTGGAAGCGTAGCTGTTCAGCGAGTGTTTCTTTTCCAGCGGCGCGTGGAGGACTGTCTTTTGCCAAAGCATTTTTCCGGTCCTCCGGTCAAGGCAGAGCAGCGCGCGGTCCTCACTGTCGAGCAACGCAGTGACGGTGAAAACGCGGTCGTCCCAGACAATCGGCGAGGCGTGGCCGTCGCCGGGAATTCTGGTTTTCCAGACGACATTGGTGGTGGCACTCCAGTGGACCGGCACATGGGTCTCAGAACTGGTGCCGTCGCCGCGCGGCCCGCGCCAGGCGGGCCAGTTTTCGGCGCAGGCCGAATTCACTGAGGCCAGCAATCCGAAAAGGAATAGAGAGCGGTGTGGGCGGGCGAACATATTGTTTTCCGATGTCGGGCTCGAACTTTTCCCGAGTCTCCATCGCCGCACAAGATATTTTGCCGCTTCGCGTCGCTGAAAGCCCGCACGCGCGCCGGAGCGCGGCGGTGTCCAAAGCACCAGCCGCAGCGTTCCTGCCAATCCGGCGCGTTCTATCGGCAGCCCTCGGCCAGACCCCGTGCTGCGTCCGGGCTTCGCCACAGCCGCGCGCCGTTGACGTCCGTTGCTGCGTGGGTGGTCTGGCCCAAGGAACGCGGCTCGCGAGGACGCTCGCCCCACCTGATGAAACCAGTTTCCAGCGCCGCGCGGGACATTCAATTGGTCACGGCTTGTGCAGGCGGAAATAGCGTTCCTGCTGCCCGGCCGAGACAGTGACCTCCACACGAG
>QHPW01000299.1 GCA_003219675.1 Verrucomicrobiota bacterium | reverse complement strand
CCCACCTGGAAAGAAAATATTTCCCACCGCCAACGGCGCGGTATAAAGAGCCCTCACTTGTCATCCGTCGAAAGGTCCAAACGGTTACCGAATTCAGCAGGCCGCCGGTTGTCTCCAGAGCGCCGCCGCCCCCGTCCAGTACACCGTGACGTTTCTCCGCTGCAACTAACGAACCTTCCGGTCGCACAGGCCAAAAAAAAGCCGCCCTTGCGGGCGGCTCAATGAGAACACACGAACGTGATTACTTACGACGGCGGAGCAGGAAACTTAATGCGCCAATCGCGCCCAGAGCAAGCACCGACGGTTCGGGGACAGCCTGGTGGAGCTGGAAGCTGGTCAGGCCAGCCATACTTGGCGGAGTAACAGCACCCGAAGCCAGCGCCGCGCTCGTGAGCGTTGTTGTTGGTAAGGTGCCGATAGCGCCATTCCATCCGGATACCCCGACATGCGCGGTCGGATTGCCAGCTTGATACGCCGTCCAAGCGGCAGCCCACGTTGGAAAAGCAGACGAATTCCACACACGCACTTGGAAAGAAGCAACGCTCCCTCCGGGAACGTTTCCGACAACTACTGATCCGCCGAAGAAGTAACCGGCAGAAGCGCCCGTTCCAAACGGCGAGGTCGGCGTCCAAGCACTTAGGCTATCCCAGGCTGTTCCCTGCGGCCCAGCCCATAGTTGGGCTGTGAACCCTGCGCCAGACAGCAAAGTAGTGCCATTGAGGTCCGAAATTGGCGCGTTAACCGCCGGTGGTCCAGCCGTCCCGTTCGAGAAGTTGATTGTTCCCTGTGCCATAGCGGAAAGAGCCGCCAGAGCGCACACCAACGTCAGAATAGCTTTTTTCATTTTTGTTGGGCTTAAGGTTTACTGCGTTTCTTAATCTGATTATTGATTAACCGAGAAAGTGCGATTCCAACTGACCGCTGCACCGGCGCTGATGAACACGGACTCCGCCACATTCAGAGAAGGAGGGGCCGTAGATCCACCGGGACCACTCCAGCCTCCGCCGGGTGTCACCGTGTAAATATCATACGACTGGCTAGTCACATTAAACTTAAAGACATTGTCGAACATGGATAGATTGGTGAGGCCAAGTGTCGTATCAATCGCGCCGGTTTGAGGAACCTGCGATGACACAATCGAGAGCCCTACCGGGATCGGAGTCGAGAGAGTCCCCTGTTTCACCTCACCCACAAAGGTGTTAGTGAACAGAGTGGTCGTTCCAATAAAGCCACCCTCACCCGGATTAAGAGTAATGTTCGGCTTGTCCCACGCGCCAAACGCAAAGGTGGCGATATCGAATGATGTTCCGGTAAACTTATAGAAGTTCGAGAAATTGGGAACGTTCGGGAACAAACTTCCGAGCGTATTATTTGAACCCGCATCCAGTGGATTGGCGACCATTGAAAGGCCTACAGGAACCACGAGATTGACATATCCCACCGCGTTCACCGAATAAACCGTTCCCTGTGCCAAAGAGGAGGCGATGCCCGCCGCACTCAGCACAGCCGTCAGAAGTAGTGTTTTTGTTCTCATTGTTCGTACGTTATGTTAGATTCCGTGTGTAGGGCCAATTTCTCAAACCAACCCTCAGGTGTCAACAATTTTTTGAACAAAGTTTCAGGCAAGCCTGTCCCCCCTTATCTCCCGTCCGGCGACCCATCAGGCTCACGGTCAGGATTGACGCCGATTTTGCCCCGTTTTTTGGCATCTTGTGTCCCATTCCTGAGCCGGCCAAATCGATTCGCTGGAAGACACGAATTTCGCGAATTTTCGACACAAATTTCACGAATTTTCACTAATGAAAAACCGATGGAACCGCCTTTGGTGTTTCTTTCGCGCCTCACTGTTCGCTGACCCGATGCGGAAACCAAGCCTACCGCGAATCCACCGCCGCGGCCGGTCAGAAACGGACGGGCGAAACGCCCGTGCCATTATATCCCCCATGCGTGTTCATTCGCGAAATTCGTGTCTCTAAACGTTTATCCGTGGTGGCATCCTTTGGACCGGTCCGGCGTGACGACAATCTTCAGCGACTCCGGGCTCGGCCGCGCCGCCAGTTCGATCGCCTCGGGGATTTGCTCCAATGGAAACCGGTGCGTGATCAGTTGGCGCGCGTCCAGTCTTCGCCTAAAAACCAGCCGCGCCGCTTCGTTTTGCAGCGTCAGGTCTGAAGAATAACTGCCGATCAAATCTTTCTCGTCCGCGCAGATGGTCGCTAAATCCAATTCTGTTCTCCCACCGCGCCGCGTATGCGCGAACAGCAACACCTGGCCGCCGCCCCGCACGAAGTCCTGGGCCTGGCGCACGGCCGCGTCGGACTGCGCCGTGACAATCGCCGCATCGAGACCGCGACCTTGAGTCAACCGGTTGATGCCTTCGGTAAAATTCTGCGCAGCGCCCTGAAATACCCGGCAGGCGCCGAACGTTCGCGCCAGTTCCAATCGCGCGGGCAGCAAATCGGTGGCGACGACCTTCATTGCGCGCAGAGCAAGCAATCGTGTGAACATCAGGCCGATGGGTCCCTGACCGATCACCAGAACGAAATCGCCGCGCTGCAGAGACAACCGGTGGATGGCTTTGAGCACGGTGTTGACCGGCTCCAGCAGCGCGCCTTCGAGGAAACTGTTGCGCGGCGGAATTTTTACGACGCCGGGCAGAACAAACGACATCACGCGAACATATTCGGCGTAGCCGCCGCCGGCCGGCTCGAAAGCCGCGGTGATGCCGGTCCGTTTGTATTGGGCGCACTGCGCGAACGCCCGATGCCGGCAGGCGTGGCAATCCAGACAGGGAACGTGATGATGCAGCGCCACGCGATCGCCGACCCGGAATTTTTTCACGCGCGCGCCGACCTGGACAATGGTGCCCGCGGTCTCGTGACCGAAAATGCGCGGCGGCGGCACGATGCCATATCGGATTTTCTTGATGTCGGTCGGGCAGACGCCGCAGGCGGCGACCTTGACCAGCAGTTCATCCGATTTGATGCGCGGCACCGGAACAGTCTCGACGCGCAGATCATTCACGCCGCGATAAACGACCGCGCGCATCGTTTTCGGAATCTCAGGCACGTCCGGGGTTTAACCACAGATGAACGCG
>QHPW01000297.1:1326-5388 GCA_003219675.1 Verrucomicrobiota bacterium | reverse complement strand
AGATTATTACCGGTTGCAGGCGTTCTTCGCCAACTCAGGCGCCGACGACGACATCCCGCTGGTGTCGCAAGCAGAGCTGAAACGTTACCGAGAGCAACTGGCCGCCTGGAAGGAAAAGACCCGCGTGATCCGCGAGGAAATGAGCGCCATAGCGGAACCGCACCGCCGCGGCATCATGAACGATTACGTGGAGAAGTATCCGCGGGAGATTCAGGACGCGCTGAACAAGGCGCCCGAAGAACGCACGCCGATCGAATGGCAGATGGTCCACAAGGCCAACCAGTACCTCGACCCGGCTTCCTATCAATATATCGCCGGCGACGGCGCGGTGGAAGGCCGCTTGAAAAGCGATGAAAGGGCGCACTGGCAGAAGTTGAAAGATGAATTGAAAAAGTATGCTGACCTGAAGCCGGCGGACTTGCCGATGGGCACGGGCATCACGGACATTGCGCCTGCGTCACCGGACACCCACGTGCTGCGCCGCGGCGTTTACGACCAGCCCAAAGAGGAAGTCCAACCCGGCTTCCTGCAAATCCTGAATCCCGGGCCCGCCAGAATCGTTCCGCCGAAAGCCGTCCGTTCGAGCGGTCGCCGGATTGCGCTGGCGGGCATTCTCGCCGATCCCAACAATCCACTCACGTCGCGTGTCCTGGTGAACCGCGTCTGGCAGTATCATTTCGGCAGCGGCATCGTCGGCACGCCAAGCGATTTCGGCGTCAAAGGCGACCGGCCCACGCACCCGGCCCTGCTCGACTGGCTGGCAACGGAATTCGTCCGCAACGGCTGGAGCATGAAAAAGCTGCACCGGCTGATCATGACTTCGAGCACCTACCGGCAATCGTCGCGCCTGGACGAAACCGCGGCGCAGATTGACCCGGACGACAAATTGCTCTGGCGTTTCCCACGCCAACGGCTTGAAGGCGAGGAAATTCGCGACGCGGCGCTCGCGGTGTCCGGCCTGTTGAATCTGAAAATGGGAGGTCCGAGCGTTTTTCCCGAACTACCCCCGGGCATGTCGCCGACTTACAGCGGCTGGAAACTCACCCGGGAGGAAACGGAGCGCAACCGGCGAAGCATTTACGTGTTCGTCAAACGCAACACGCGCTATCCGCTCTTTGAGAGTTTCGACATGCCGGATACGCACGAGAGTTGTCCGCGCCGCAACGTCACCACCACGCCGTTGCAGGCCCTCAACCTGCTCAACAGCGAACTGACGTTGAAATGGGCGGAGGGTTTCGCCGGCCGTGTCATCCAGTCGGCGGGTGCCGATCTCGACAAGCAAATCGAAACCGCCTATCGACTGGCTTTCTCCCGCCGGCCCGACAATGCCGAAAAGAACACGGTGAAGAAATTCTTCGACCGCCACCGCGGGATTATCGGCGCACGCGCCGCGACGGGCGAAGCCCTGGCATTGCCGACCGATCTGCCTGACCACGCGGACAGGGTCGAAGCCGCGTCGCTGGTGGACTTCTGCCACATGCTGATCAACGCGAACGAGTTTGTGTATCTGAATTGAAGGCAGTGTGCTGATTTCTTGTAGCGTCGAGCCTATGGCTCGAGGAATCGGCGCACAGCGCCGACACTACAAGAAAATCAGGACACTATCAAACTGAAGCCGGGTTTGACACTCGCCGCTGCCGCCGCTAGCCTGAGAACATGCTGAAGATAGCCTCGCGACCATTGACGGTCCACGACTACCGGGAGTTCCCGGAGGGGCCGCCTTACTGTCAGTTGATTGAAGGAGACGTGATCATGTCCCCATCGCCCGACTTGTTCCATCAGGACATCCTGCTCAACCTCGCCCGGATCATCGGAAATTATCTGGAGAAAAATCCCGTCGGCAAAGTCGCGATCGCCCCGTCAGACGTCCACTTGACGGACCTGAACGTTTATCAGCCGGATTTGTATTTTGTTTCCAATGCCAGGAAATCCATTCTTTCTGCGCAGGGCGCTGAAGGCGCGCCGGACCTGGTGGTGGAAATTCTCTCGTCGAAAACGGCGCGCTTTGACAAGGGCATCAAGCGCGAGATTTACTCGCGAACGGGCGTAAAAGTGCTGTGGATCATTGACCCCACCCTTCGCGAAATTCAGGTTTATCACCTCACAGAATCCGCTGACGTCCCCGCAGCCACGCTCGGTGAAGAGAAGGAAATCGAATCCGCCTTGCTTCCAGGGCTCAGAATCTCGCTGAAAGAAATCTTCCGCCAATGACGCAAAAGCGGCCCCACATTCTTCCCGCCACTTCGCGCCGTGACTTTCTGACCAATTGCGGCTGCGGTTTCGGGGCTCTGGCGTTCGGTTACATGCTCGGTCTGGACGGCCTTCTGGCGCGCGCGGCGAGCTTGAAGATTGATCCGTTGAATCCGCTGTCACCGCGTCCGCCGCATTTGCGGGCGCGGGCGAAGTCGGTCATCTGGCTGTTCATGGAAGGGGGGCCAAGCCATCTCGATTTGTTCGATCCGAAACCCACGCTCGAAAAGCTCGCCGGCCAGCCGATGCCGGAATCGTTTGGGAAAGTCATCACCGCGATGGGCACCGCAAACAATTCACTGATGCCGAGCAAGCGCTCGTTCAAGCAATACGGCGAAAGCGGCATCTGGGTGTCCGACTGGCTGCCGAACATTGCGCGGCACGCCGACGAGCTGGCGGTCATTCGTTCCTGTTGGGCCGATGGCCTGAATCACGTCGGCTCGGTCTGCCAGATGAACACCGGCGACATCCTCGCGGGCCGGCCGTCGCTCGGCTCCTGGACGACTTACGGCCTCGGCACCGCGAACGAAAACCTGCCAACGTTCGTGGTGATGGCCGACGGCGCCGAACCAGTGGGCGGCCCAAAGAACTGGAGCGCGGGCTTTCTCCCGGCAACATTCGAAGGAACTCAATTCCGCACCGATGGCACGCCCATTTTCCATCTCACGCCGCCGCGGACGATTGGAGAAAAGCAGCAGAGGAACAAACTGGATTTACTCGCCGAGTTGAACCGCCATTTCGCGGCTGACAAACCGGACGACGCCGAACTGGCCGCGCGCTTGAACTCATACGAACTGGCGTATCGCATGCAGGCCGCCGCGCCGGAAGCGGTGGATTTGTCGAAGGAAACCGAGTTGACCAGGAACCTTTACGGTCTGGACGAAGAACCGACGCGCAGGTTCGGCGCGCTTTGTCTGCTGGCGCGGCGGCTGGTCGAGCGCGGCGTCCGCTTCGTTCAACTTTATTGCGGCAGCAACAGCGGCTGGGACGCGCACGTCGATATCGAAGAAAATCATTCCAAGCATTGCAAAGCCTCGGACAAACCCATCGCTGGGCTGTTGACCGATTTGAAAGCGCGCGGCCTGCTCGACGACACGCTGGTGGTCTGGGGAGGCGAATTCGGACGCACGCCGTTCAATGAAAAGGGCAAGGGACGCGACCACAATCCCTGGGGCTTTACCCTCTGGATGGCCGGCGGCGGGGTCAAACGCGGCATGGTTTACGGCGCCACGGACGAAATCGGCCTCCGCGCAGTGGAAGGCAGGGCTCACGTTCATGACATCCACGCCACGATTCTTCATCTGCTCGGCATGGAACACCAGAGGCTGACCTTCCTGCACAAAGGCCGCGACGAGCGTCCCACCATCAACGGCGGCGAAGTCATCTCTGAAGTTCTGGCCTGACGCGAGCGTTTTCTAAGCGCCGCCCCGGGCCGTCCAGAACCTGCCTTCCCTTCTGATTCGGCTTCGCGCAGCAAGGTCTTTTGGTTTGTGCGACGAACATGTTGGAGTCCAGCTTTCAGGCTGTTCCGGGCCGCCAACATGATAAAGCATGAACTCCAACGCGTGACGTTCGCAAAAGAAAAGACCCTGGTCGCAGCCGACTTGCAATCCAAAGTTGTGGACAAACCAGCGTCGCGACACTACATTGTCGGCGTTTTCCCTGCATGAACCGATTCGTCGTAGCTCCAACATTCCATCAATCTGTCCACGCTTCGGCAGCGTCCGCCAGTGTCCTCAACTTTTTGTAACGCTATGAACCGACCGAGCAACCTGAAAACCCTGGTCTTCGTGTTAATCGCAGGTCTCGCCC
>QHPW01000297.1:0-1186 GCA_003219675.1 Verrucomicrobiota bacterium | reverse complement strand
CAATCGCATCCTCATGGAAATCCTCCCCGAACAGCTCGACAAAATGTTTCTCTTCGCCGCCACGGTGGACCGCTCGGTGGGCGAGCGCGGGCTTTATGCGGCGCAAATGGGCGGCAGTTTTCCGTTTTCCTTCCACAAGGTCGGCAAGAACATCCAGTGGATCATCGAGAATCCCGCCTTCACCGCGGAGAAAGGCACCCCCGCGGCGCGCGCCACCGCGCGGTCGTTTCCCAAGGGCATTCTCGGTTCGGCCAAAACCAAATCCAAGCCGCACCTGGAGCGCAAAAGCTGGCTGATTGAGATGTCCGACCTGTTGATCACCGACCTCCCTGGGTTCGCCAATGCGCTGAAAGAAATCTACAAACCGACCGACTATAATTTCGACAAATCCAACAGCAACATCGCCTCGGTTAAAACGTTTCCCGAAAATGCATTGCTCGAACTCTGGCTCCACTATACCACGGCCAATCCCAAAACCCAGTCCGCCACACTGCCGGACGAGCGCAGCATCCCCATCCTCCTGAAATACGACCTTTCATCTCTCCGGGAAACCGCTTACAAGCCGCGGCTCGCGGACGACCGCGTCGGATATTTCCTGAATGTGCAGGAGGATTTCACTTCGGACCATCCGACTTCTCCGTATGTGCGCTACGTCCATCGCTGGCAACTGGAAAAGACCGACGCGTCGGCGAGATTGTCGCCACCGAAGCAACCCATCGTTTTCTGGCTTGAAAACACCATTCCCGTGGAATACCGCGAATGGATGAAGGAGGGCGTGCTGCTCTGGAACAAGGCGTTTGAAAAAGTCGGGCTCGCCTCGTTTGCCATCGGTCCGTCGCGCGCCAACCCGTTCACCGGCCAGATTTACGACGCCGACATCGGATTCAGCGAAGGGATCATTCGCTCAGTGCGCCGGTCCGGGGAAGAATTCGTCGCCCCGGTGTTCCCGCCGTCGCAACAGCCGCCGGTGCATCTGCCGCGCTGGTGGAGCCACGGCGGCGGCAGCGGTTCCTGCGATTACGCCGACGGCCTGGCGCAACAAGCCGCCTTCGGCATCAGCGTGCTCGAAGCCCGCGGCGGGTTGTCACCGGCGGTGGAGCAGAAGTTGATGCGCCAGTTCATCGTCGAGGTCACCGCGCACGAGGTCGGCCACACGCTCGGTTTGCGGCATAATTTCCGTGGCAGC
>QHPW01000298.1 GCA_003219675.1 Verrucomicrobiota bacterium | reverse complement strand
TGAATTTGGAGAACCCGGTTTTGCTCGCGGCCATTGGGTTGATTGTCTTGATCGCGATGGTTGGTTTCGGTGCGCACTTCTTTTCACCCGAAGCAAGGCTTGAGCGTCGCCGTCGCCGCAACAACTATCGGGTCGTCAGCAAGCCCGGGCGACCGATGGTGATGTTGAACGTCCGCACCAGGCAGCGGCAGGCCCCTCCGTCTTCGTTCCAAAGCGACAGGAAACCCAAGTAACCCTGCGGAGGTGGATGTCGTCGGCGCTGTCCCCGGCGCACGGTCGCGCGAGGAGACGCTACGCGAGCGGTCAATTCTGTAAATGAACACGCTGCCCGCGTCGGGTTCTGCTTGCCCTCGGTTTATCAGGGACGCAGGTGGCGCCGGAACCAGCCGGCGGCCAGTCGCGCGACCTCGTCAAGGGCTCCGGGTTCCTCGAACAAATGCGTGGTCCGCGGAATCACCTTGAGTTCCTTCTCGCACCGCAGCCGGACAAAGGCGCTGCGATTCAACCCCAGTACGGTTTCGTCGCGTTCGCCCACGATCAAAAGCACGGGCGACTTTACCTGTTCCAGGGCCTCGCCCGCCAGGTCGGGCCTGCCGCCGCGTGAAACGACTGCGTCAATCCCGGGTCCGATTTCCGCCGCGGCGACGAGGGCCGCAGCGCCGCCGGTGCTCGCGCCGAAATAACCGATTCCCAACCCTGGCGTCTCCGACTGATTGGCGATCCAATTGCTTGCTTCAACGAGCCGTCTCGCGAGCAGCCCGATGTCAAAACGCAAGCGCCCGGTCACCTCGTCTTCGGCCTCCTCCTCTTTGGTGAGCAAGTCAAACAGAAAGGTCCCGATGCCCGCCGCCTGGATGACGCGCGCGACGAGCTGGTTGCGCGGACTGTGACGGCTGCTGCCGCTTCCATGGGCAAACAGCACGATGCCAACCGCATCCGCCGGAATCGTCAAATCCCCGTCCAGCGTCACCGTTCCCGCAGCGATGCTCAACCGGGTATCCGCCGATCCGACTGGAATGCGAACGAACCGTTTCCAACCCGGAGAATCCTGGCCTGTGTTGTTCACGCGCCGCCCGCATGTTGGAACCGAACGACGCGGCCGTCAAACCGTGCTTTTGGTGGGCCGTGTCCTTATTTGCTGTAACGGCGGTCTACGACCGCCGAGAAGGGCGCAGATAAAGCGCCGCCACGGTCTCAGGTTTTGAAATCAGGACACTCCCTTTTGGCGGCCGCGATAGTCTCATGCGTAGCGGTCCGGATTCAACAGTCCGATTTGGATGGACGGAGTCTCGCCGGACAGGATTTCGGCCACGAGTTTGCCGGTGATCGGTCCGAGGCTCAAACCCATCATCGCATGGCCGGTGGCGATGCACAGGTTTGAATAGCGCGAGCTGCGACCGACGTAGGGCAAACCGTCCGGCGAACAGGGCCGCAATCCGCGCCAGGGCTGAATGCCTTCGAAATCCTGCAACGTGAAATCGGGATAATATTTCGGCACGGCTTTGATGATGCCCTGAACGCGCACCGGATTGATGTCCTGGTTCATCCCGTCGATTTCCATTGTGCCGCCGAAGCGCAACGAGTGGCCCATGGGTGTCACGGCGACCCGCGCTTCGGTGAAAATGGCGCAGATCTGCGGGAGTTGGCGCGGCTTCGGCAACGTCAGGCTGTAGCCTTTGCCCGCCTGCATGGGAAGGTTGAGCTGCAGGTCCCGCGCGAGGAGCGGCGACCACGCGCCGCCGCACAAAACGAATTCGTCGGCGCTGAGCTCGTCTCTCGCCGTTCGCACTGCTTCGATGCGCGAGCCGCCCATTCTCCAGCCGGTGACTTCTGTTTCCCAGGAAAAGGTCGCGTCCGCCTGATCGAGTTGCCGCTTGAGCGCGATCATGAACCGGTTGGGCGAAAGATGGCAATCCTTCGGGAAATAAACCGAACCGGCGACGTCCATGCCCACGTTCGGGTCGAGCGTGGCGGTTTGCCTTGCGTCGAGCACTTCGGCAGGAACGCCGAGTTGGTTTGCGCGTTCCGCCGTCTTCGCCTCTTCGTCGAGCGTGTGCTGCGTTTTGCACAGCATCAGCAACCCTTTCTTGACGAGTCCAAAATCGCTCAGTTCCGCGAGTTCCTCGAAACACGCGCGGCTGGCGAGGTGAAGGGCGCGCAGGAGCGGAGCGGCGCGGGCTGCGCATTCCGGTGTTGCAGCGCGCCAGAACTTGAAACCCCAGTTCAACAGGTCCCAGTCGAGCCGCGGTTTGATGTAGAACGGCGATGCCGGGTTCCACATCCATTTGAGGCCCAGTCCGACCATCCCGGGCGCCGCAAGCGGCACGAAGTGGCTCGGCACGATCATGCCCGCATTGCCATAGGAACAACCCTCATGGTCCGCCGCCTCCCGCTCAATCACCGTCACGCGATGCCCCTGACGCGCCGCGTAGTAAGCGGTGCAAAGTCCGATGACGCCGCCGCCGATGATGAGCACGCGTTTCGACATGCAACCGACTGCTCAATCGCCGTCCAGCGCGCGGATGGGAAACTCTTTCGATGGCGTGTGCTGCTCGCTCAGGAGTTTGGCCAGTCTGGCGACAATCTCCGGGTGCTGCATCGACACATCGCTGGTTTCGCCTGGGTCGCGCGCGAGGTTGTAGAGTTCGCGGCCGCCCTGGGGTGAGGCGTTTTTGTTGATCGGATGGAGGTGCTGACGCACGAGTTTCCAGTCGCCGGCGCGCAGCGCCTGTTGGCCGCCGTAGCCCGGGAATTCCCGGTAAAGGAAAGGACGCGGCTCCTGCTGCCGGCCCAGCAGCGTCGGCGCGAAGCTGATGCCGTCCAGGGCGTTTGGCCTCACGCTCTGCGCGCCAATCAACTCCATCAACGTTGGCAGCCAGTCTTCAAAGCCTGTCACGCGGTCGGACGTGCAACTGACGTCGCCGTAGCCGAGGTCGTCAGCGAGGATAAAGATGATGTTCGGTTTGCGCGCCGTGCTCGCCGCGTCCGCGCCGCGGCTGATCAAAGGAGCGAGCAGAACGAGGGCGAAACAGCGGACGAGGTTCATGGATGAATACCCCAACAAAACGGGTCCTTCTCGTCGAGCAAAAGTGTCGCCTCCGCGTTCACGAATGCGGTGCCGATGAGGGTGGGCTCGATGGTGCCGGCTTTGCGGTCGAGCCAACGGTAACGCGCGGTGAAAAGGCTGCCCAGAATGCTCTCCTGCACCCACGGCTGGCCTTCGTCGAGTTTGTTGTCGGCGGCGAGGCAGGCGAGCTTGGCGCTCGTGCCGGTGCCGCAGGGTGAGCGGTCGTAGGCTTTGCCGGGGCAAAGAACAAAGTTGCGCGAGCGCGCCCACGAACTGACCGGCGGACCGAACAGTTCGATGTGGTCAATTTCGGGAAAACCCTGCGCGTTCACCGCCTGACGGACGCGCCAGGTGGATTCGGTGAGCTTTTCGACGTTGGCCGTCTCAAGCAGTTGTCCGTGCTTTTCCACCAGAAAAAACCAGTTGCCGCTCCAGGCGACATCGCCAGTGATCGGCATGGTAGGGCGCGTTGTCCCCAGCGCGCCGTCGGTGGCCGCCACCTGAACTGTGACGGCCCTCGCTTTTCTGTAGCTCGGAACATTCGTCACGGAAACTGAACCGTCCTGATTGAGCGTCGCGGTGACCACACCCACTGGCGTCTCGATGCGATGTTCGCCGGTCCTGATGCGGCCCAGATGCGCGAGTGTGACGACGAGGCCAATCGTGCCATGCCCGCACATGCCGAGGTAACCGACGTTATTAAAGAAAATCACGCCCGCCACGCACGACTTGTCTGTCGGTTCGACCAGCAGCGCGCCCACCAGAACGTCGGAGCCGCGGGGTTCGTTGACGACGGCGGAGCGGAAACGATCATGCTGTTCGCGCAAGATTCTCAACCTGTCTGCAACCGTTCCCCCGCCGAGGTCCGGTCCGCCGCTGACGACGACGCGAGTGGGTTCACCGCCGGTGTGGGAATCGATGATTTGAATTCGGGTCATAAAGGAACTTCTTCCTTCCAGGGTCATTCACGGGCGGCTGCGCGGGTGGTCCCGAAGTTTTTCGAGCAAGGCGGACAAATCCTTCACGACTGCCGGATGTTCGGCGGCGACGTTTCGTTTTTCTCCCAGGTCCTCGTTGAGATCGTAGAGTTGTGGTTCGGGCGCGAGTCCAGATTCGATATGGACGTTGGCCAGCACCTTCGGGCCTTTACCCGGCTCGATGTATTTCCATCGGCCTTTGATCAACGAAAGTGCGCCCGCGTGCTCCACCAAATACTCGCGTCCGATCTTCGATTCGCCCAACAGCGCCGGCAGCACGTTGAAGCTGTCGGGGNNTCCACGCGGCCCGGCCGGCGCACAATAAATGGCACGCGCGTTCCGGCGTCGAAGGCGCTGTATTTGCCGCCGCGCAACGGTCCGCCCGGTTTGTGCCCGTTCAGTTTCTCCACCGCGCCATCCCTGTAGCCGTCGTCCACGACCGGGCCATTGTCGCTGGTGAACACAAGCAGCGTATCGTCCGTCAGCTTCAGGCGATCGAGTGTGGCGACGATTTCGCCCACGCACCAATCAAGTTGCTGAATCACGTCACCGCGAATTCCGCAACCGCTGGCGCCGACAAACCGCGCATGCGGTGCGCGGGGCACATGGATGTCGTGCGTGGCGAAGTACAGGAAGAACGGCCGATCGCGGTGCTGTTCGATGAACGTGACGGCTTTGCGCGTGAGAGTATCGGCGATGTCTTCATCAACCCAGCGCGCCGATTTCCCGCCGCTCATGTAACCAATGTGGCTGATGCCGTTCACGATCGTGTTGTCGTGACCGTGGCTGGGCTTCACTTTCAGCAGCTCCGAATGCTCGCGCCCCGTGGGTTCGTTGCCCACCCGGCTGCCGTAGGATACCTGGATCGGATCGGC
>QHPW01000063.1 GCA_003219675.1 Verrucomicrobiota bacterium | reverse complement strand
GATGAGATGCGGCTTGAGATTGATGAGTCGCGGTTGGGTGTAGTCTTTGCCCGAACCCGCCTCCTTTCCGTTGACGAAGATTTTGAAGCTGTTATCGCAAGTCACCGCGGCCACAGCCTCAGTCGGCGCCTCCGCCAAATGGATCTCTTTCCGCCAATAGAGCGTCAACGCTTCGCTTCGCTCGGCAGCGCCGGTCTCACTCCAGATCCATTTCGGTTCGACGGCCAACCGGCCCAAATGCGGGTCAGCCACAGTGAAATCGACCTGCGCGGCCGGCTGCTCATGCCACACGCCTGTCACCGCAGCGAGCGCGTCGAGGAATTGCTCGGCGGAGAGCCGGCGCGCCACCGGCCCGCGGAAAACAAATTCCTTCGATTGCAGTTCGGTGATCGGCACGGCGGGCAACTGATACGCCTGCGAGGTCAAAATGAGTTCGATGGCATGTTTGAGGTTGTAGCCGTGTTCCGCAAAGTCAACGGCGAGCCAGTCGAGCAGGTCCTGGTCCCACGCGGGATTGTCCATCTCGTCGGTTGGCTCGATCAAGCCGCGCCCCAGGAACTTCGCCCAAAGCCGATTCACAATCGTGCGCGTCAGCCGCCCATCTTTCTTCGACGTAATGAGGCCGGCGAGTTGCTTCAACCGTTCCGGTTTCCCGGCTTCAGGATCGATGTCGCCGAGCTCCGGATAGATGAATTTCGTTTTGGCGATGTGGCCGGTCGGCTTGTCGCATTGGACCATTTCAAGCGGCTGATCCGAGTAAATGCCCGCCAACCCGTAGGAATCGGCCAGCGTCCAGTCGTTGATGAAGCTGTCGTGGCAGGAGGCGCACTTGAGGTTCACGCCCATGAACACCTGCGAGATGTTCTGCGCCGCCTGCATCTGTGGTGTCTGGCTCGCGTTCACCACGCCGCGCCAGACGATCCCTTTGCTGAAGCCCTCCGACTCCGGCACCGGATCGATCAACTCCCGCACGAATTCGTTGTATGGCATGTTCGTCGCCAGCGCGGAGTAGAGCCAGTCGGTGATTTGCTTGCGCCCGCCGTCAATGTACCCGGTCCCGCGATAATCGTTGCGCAACGCGTCGTTCCAGAACGTCAGCCAGTGCTCGGCGTAACGGCGGTTGTCGGCGAGCAGGCGTTTGACCAGTTTCCCGCGTTTGTCCGGCTGCTTATCGGCCAGAAACTCATTCAGTTCCTCGGGTGTCGGCAGCAAGCCGATGGCATCGAGATAAACACGCCGGGCAAAAGCGCGGTCGCTCACCGGTTTGGCCGGCGTCAGGCTGTGCGCTTCATAGTAACCCAGGAGGAGACGGTCGATCGGGTTGGCGGTTCCCCGGCGCGCGGCGGGAAGTTCCGGCTTGCGCGGAAAAAGATTCACCGGCGGCGGCTTCCCGAAACTGATACTCGCGTCCCACGGCGCGCCTTGATCAATCCACGCACGCAACAAACCGATCTGCTCCGGCGTCAGGCGTTTGCCTTTTTTGGGCATGACACTGTCCGGATCGAGTCCCGCCACAAGTTCGATCAAATGGCTCTCCTCGCTTTTGCCGGGAATGATGGCCGGGCCGGACTCGCCGCCTTTCAGCAACGTCTCGCGGCTTTCAATGCTCAAGTCGCCCTTGGTGCGTCCGCGGCCATGGCACTTGATGCAGCTCGCTTCGAAAACGGGTTTGATTTCCTTCGCGAAATCAACTTTCCGGGCGGCCGACGGCGGCAGGGATTTTGCCTGCTCCGGCGTGATTTTGCCAAAGGCCTCACCGCATCCTCCCCACAAGAAAGCCAGCACCGAAATGGTTAAAGGGCGCGTCATCTAATCAGAAATCTAGTAGGTAACGACGGAAAATGAAGGGCAAAGTTTCAATCAATTTGTCCAATTGACCGTCGTCTGCGCTCAGTGGCAATGTCCGCGCCTGCTGCTTCCCATGAACCTGACTTTGGTAGGGACCTGACTTTGGTAGGGACATCGCGCTGCGATGTCCCCGCCCGCGAAGCAGCGGGCGGCATCAGTGCGCCGCTGAGCGCGGCGCGGACGGCGCAGCGCGCCGTCCCTACCAGGATCAGGGTCCAAAGCGCGAAAATTTCGTGGAATTCTTCCCATGAACCGGCAAGTGGCTCGCCTGCACTGCAACGAGTTGCGCAATTCAGGTTCATGGGCCGTGAGCAGGTCCGAAAGGAACACGGAGCTTTCCATGAACCCGGTGGGGCGAGACTCCGTCGAGCCCTAACTGATTCCTGTGGCTGGGAGATCAGGGCTCGACGGAGTCTCGCCCCACCGTTCATGGTCCAAATGCGCGGTTGCAAAACCGTGGAAACTATCCACGAACCGTCCCTTCGTCCTCGTCCTCATTCTCGTCCTCGTCCTCGACTGGCCGACCCGTTTTTCGAGGACGAGGACGATCCAGTTCATGGTCCCAATGCATGCGGAAAAACGAAAGGGGGCTTTCCATGAACCTCGTAGCAGCCGACGTGAGGAGGCTCATTTCATTCCGGTTGTAGGAAGTTCGAGCCTCCTCACGTCGGCTGCTACAGTTCAGGGGATCAATGCGCGAAATTCTTGGGGAGTCCTCTCCCTCGCGCGTTCAAACTTTGGAGGTTCTGCCCGACCCGGAACCGCCAGATAATACGTGTAGGTATTATTAGGTTGCCAAGGCGGCCGGGCTGTTGGATACTTTCATCAGTTGAAACCCCTTCCACCAGCGGGTGGTCGCGCCGAAGCGCGGAAAACTCGTGAGGATCAGAAATGAAGTCATTGAGTGCCACCCACGCGTTCCTGGCGGCGGTCACGACAATTTTCGTCACCGCGTGCGCGGGCAGTGCATCCGAAGGCCGCCAGGCGGTTGGCACAAACTGGCCGATGTTTCGCGGCAACCCGGCCCTCACCGGCGTCGCCTCCGGCGCTTTGCCGGACAAATTGTCGTTGCTTTGGAGTTTCAAAACCGGCGGGCCGGTCAAATCCTCCGCCGCAATCGTTGACGGTCGGGTGTTCATCGGCTCCGGCGACGGGAACGCTTACGCGCTCGATTGGGCGAGCGGTAAGAAAATCTGGACCGTCAAAACCGGCGGGCCGGTGGATTCCTCGCCGCTGCTGCTCGACAGTCGAGTGTTCTTCGGTTCGACGGACAACTCCCTGTACGCGGTTGAAGCGAGCGGCAAACCGCTTTGGAAATATGAGACCGGCGACAAAATTCTGGGCGCGCCCAACTGGTTTGTCCAATCCCTCACCGGTCCTTCGGACACCCTCTCCCCATCGGATGGGGAGAGGGCCGGGGTTAGGGGCAGCTTGAAAACAAACATCGTCGTCGGAAGCTACGATTTCAAACTGCACTGCGTCGATGCCGCCACGGGCAAGACCAACTGGGTTTACGAAACCGGCAATTACATCAACGGCTCGCCCGCGGTGTTCGAGGGCAAAACCGCCTTCGGCGGCTGCGATGCGATTCTCCACGTCATCTCGCTGGACAAGGGCGAAAAAGTGAAGGAGATCGAAGCGGGCGCTTACATCGCCGGTTCGGTCGCGGTCGCGGACGATCGCGCCTTCTTCGGCCATTACGAGAACGAGTTCCTCTGTATCGACCTGAACAAAGGCGAGCGGGCGTGGACGTTCAAAGACCGCGAGTTCCCTTATTTCTCGTCGCCGGCGGTCACCAGGGACCGGGTCGTGTTCGGCGGACGCGACAAACGACTGCACTGCGTGCAGCGCGACAATGGCGAAAATGTTTGGGCGTTCGCGACGCAGGGCAAGGTGGACAGTTCACCTGTAGTCGTCGGCGACAAAGTGGTCGTTGGTTCGGACGACGGACGGCTTTACGTCGTGTCGCTGAAAGACGGCAAACTGCTTTGGTCTTACGAGATCGGCAAACCGATCGGCAGTTCGCCTGCGGTTGTGGATGGAAAAATCGTGATCGGGTCGGACGATGGCAGTGTCTATTGCTTCGGGGAGAAAAAGAAATGATTGACCATTCCAACGATGCGAACCTGAAAAACTCAAGAGACTCGAAAAAGGCACATAGCACGACAGAGCTAAAGCAACGCTAGACACTGGTTTATTGTCACCATGAGCACCACCACCGTCGCCGCCGAAACACCGAAAGCCCCGCCGCTGGAAAAGCAGACGACGGTCGGCAATTACTTTGTCTCGAACTATCCGCCGTTTTCGTTCTGGAAACCGGAATTCGTGCCCGAAGTGTATGCCGCGATGGAGCGCCCACCATCAACCATCAACCATCAACCATCAACTCCTCTCGGCCTCTACGTCCACATTCCGTTCTGCCGGAAGCGCTGCCATTTCTGCTATTTCAAGGTTTACACGGACAAGGACTCCTCCGAGATAAAAGGCTACATTGACGCGTTGTTGAAGGAGATGGCGATTTACGCGGGCAAACCGTTCATCGGCGGGCGCAAACCGGACTTCATCTACTTCGGCGGCGGCACGCCGTCGTACCTTTCCGTGGACCAGCTCAAGCATCTGACCAACGGCATGAAGTCGCTGTTGCCATGGGACGAGGCCGAGGAAGTCACGTTCGAGTGTGAACCAGGCACGCTCACCGACCACAAGCTCAAAGCGATTCGGGAAATGGGTGTCACGCGCCTGAGCCTCGGCGTGGAAAACTTTGACGACCACATCCTGGAAATCAACGGCCGCGCGCATCACAGCAAGGAAATTGCCCGCGCCTACGCGTTCGCGCGCGAGATCGGTTTTCCGCAAATCAACATCGACCTCATCGCCGGCATGGTCGAGGAGACTGAAACGAACTGGCGCGAGTGCGTGCGCAAGACCATCGAGTTGTCGCCGGACAGCGTGACGGTTTACGAGATGGAGATTCCCTACAACACCACGATTTACCAGCGGATGAAGACCGAGGGCAAACTGGTCGCGCCGGTGGCGGACTGGGACACCAAACGCGCCTGGGTCAACTACGCGTTCACCGAACTGGAGAAGGCCGGTTACACCGTGGGCAGCGCCTACACCGCGGTGAAGAACAAGGATAAGACGAGGTTCGTCTATCGCGACGAGCTTTGGGCTGGAGCGGATTTGCTGTCGGTGGGTGTGGCATCGTTCGGTCACATCGGTGGCGTGCATTACCAGAACCACGCGGATTTCGATCCCTACGTGACGCAGATTCGGCAGGGCAAACTGCCGATCTACCGCGCCCTGACGCCGAACCACGATGAACGGCTGATCCGCGAGTTCATTTTGCAACTCAAGCTCGGCCATCTCAGCCTCGCGTACTTGCGCGACAAATTCGGGGTCGATCCCGAAAAACGTTTCGCCGAACCGCTGCAACGCTTGAAGGACTGGGGCTTCCTGAGCATCAAAGGCGATCAAGTATTGCTCAATCGCGACGGATTGCTGCAAGTGGACCGGCTGCTGCACGAGTTCTTTCTGCCGCAGCACAACACAAACCGCTATGCGTGAGATGCGCTCCAGGCAAAAGATTGTGTTCATCGCCGCGAAGGAAATTGCGGACTATCTTGAAAAGGCGAGCTTGGAAGGAAGGCGATGAGTTCATCAGCTTCACCCAACCCTGCTCCGCCACCGGTGTTACTACCCATTGCGCATCCGCTTGACGAGTTTTACGCGCAAATGAGTCTGACCCTTCCTCCGCTGCAACAGGTGGAGGGTGAAGCCGTGCCGCAACCTTACAAACAATTGCTCGTGCACCACAACGACATGACGCCAACGCTGGAAAAATTTCACGGGCGCGACATTCATCTGCGACTGCTGGGCCGGCGGCGTCAAAGCGACGAATATTTCCGCGAAGTCGTGCTGCTGCTCGACGGCACGGATCAGCCGGTGGAATTTGGCGCCA
Organism: Verrucomicrobiota bacterium; assembly: GCA_003219675.1. Classification (GTDB taxonomy): domain Bacteria; phylum Verrucomicrobiota; class Verrucomicrobiia; order Limisphaerales; family AV2; genus AV2. The sequence continues at coordinate 931 of QHPW01000063.1, read as the reverse complement.
TCAAGATTTATCTGAACCGGTTCAAGCCGGAAGCGCGTCGGCATGTTCTAGACGAGCGCCGACCGTTGGGCCGCATTATGCAGGAATGCGGCGTCAAACACAGCAGCCGGCCCAGGGCGTTTCTGCGGCTGGCCTCGGATCGATTCATCAATGAAGCGTTACAGTTGAGCGGCGCGCACGTGTTGTATGGCCGGTGCAATACGCTGTATGATCCGCAGGAGCGGGCGCTGGCGGAAATTGTGGAAATTTTGCCGCCGGTTGTGGAAGGAAGGGCGCTATGAAGCCATGTTTTGCTGCACTCACGCGGGCAACCCACCGTGACTCCCTCCGAAGGAGGGGAGGTGCGTTCGTGGGTGGCTCCCTGAGCCGGAGCCCGGTTGAATCCGCTGCGCGCGCTTGGCAGTTCCCCTCCTGGGAGGGGTCAGGGGTGGGTTGGGCCGTCAAGCAGACGACGGGTGCGGTTGCGGCCAGCGGCGTCTTTGAGTAAGGAGTGTTTATGCGTCTTCCGATCACTCCATACGATGCTCTCATCATCGGCGGCGGGCCGGCTGGTTCGGCGACGGCGGCAGTGCTAGCCGAACAGGGCCACAACGTCCTCCTGCTCGAACGCGAAAGATTTCCGCGCTACCACATCGGCGAATCGCTGTTGCCCTTCACCTTTCATCCGCTGCAACGTCTGGGCCTGATCGAGAAGATGCGGAAATCCGCGTTCATCAAAAAATACAGCGTGCAATTCGTCGCGCCGTCCGGCAAAGCATCGCAGCCCTTCTACTTTTTCACGCGTTACGACCGCGACACCGTCGCCCAGACCTGGCAGGTGTTGCGTTCCGAATTCGATGTCCTGCTGCTCGACAACGCCCGCGAAAAAGGCGCGACGGTAAAGGAGGAAACGACCGTCAAGGAATTGGTGAAGCAAGGCGAGCGCGTTGTG
>QHPW01000062.1 GCA_003219675.1 Verrucomicrobiota bacterium | reverse complement strand
CCTGGCCAAGCGCGACTTTGAGCAGGTTTGGAATCAAGTGCGTCTCGATGCGATGATGTTCGCCGAAGCGTTCACTGGCGCCCGCCGCGTTGAAGTAGCGGAACGCGACGAACTCGACGCCGTGGATCCGGTGATACCAACGCAGCATTTTTTCAAACATCAGTTTCGATTCACCGTAGGGATTGACCGGTTGCAAGGGGAGCTCCTCAGTCATCGGCACGCGCTCAGGCGCGCCGTACACGGCGCAGGAGGAACTGAACACAAATCTCTTCAAGCCGGCCGCCGCCGCCGCTTCGAGAAGTTTCAGGCCGCAGGCGACGTTGTTTCGGAAGTATTTTCCCGGATTGGCCATGGACTCGCCCACCAGCGCGTTGGCGGCGAAATGCAGAATGGCTTGCGCCTTCGTCTCCTCGAGCGTTTGAGCGAGTTTCCCATCGTCGCTCAAATCTCCCATCACAAACCCAGCCCGCTTATCGACCGCCGAGCGATGCCCTTCAGACAAATTGTCATAAACCGTCACGACGTGGCCGCGGTCGATCAATTGTTCGACGCAGACCGAGCCGATGTAGCCCGCGCCGCCGGTGACCAGGACGTTCATGGGGCATCCAAAGGCAAGACCATCAGCCGCCCTCTGCCGCCAGAGGCAGGATCATCTGCACAGTGGTTTGCTCTCCGGGTGTGCTTTCGATGAGCAGATCGCCTCCGTGCAGTTCGGCGAGTCGTTTGGCGATGATCAGCCCAAGACCGACGCCCTGCTGCTCGTAGAAGCGGCGTTCGAACTGCATGTGCGCACCGATGTCGGCGATCTGTTGCGCGGTCATTCCGCGACCGCGGTCGCCGACCGACAGCGTGAACCGGCCGTTGGAGACGCTGCCGGCGATGCGCACCGGCGTGCCGGGTCTGGAGAACTTGAACGCGTTGTCCAGCAGCTCCTCGAGGATCTTTTTGAAATAACTGGCCGACATGGCGACGCACGCCTCCTCGGTTTCCAAACTCGAATCCTTCTGGCGTCCCGCAGCCTCGGCCTTTTGGCCGGTCACGGCGGTGATAATCTCCCTTGTGAAGGCGCGTTCGTTTTGGCGCAGTTCCGCAAATCTCTTGGGATCGGATTTGGTCAGTTCGATTTCCGAATAGATGATGAAGTTTTCGATGAGACGATGCAGGCGCAGGGCGGAGATTTGAATGTTGTGCGCGAAGTCCCGGATTTCGCGCGGCTCGAAGACCGCCCCTTCATCCATCATGATGGAGGCGAAACCGAGGATGCCGTTCAGCGGCGTGAGCAGTTCATGGGGAAGCGCCATGCCGATGTTGCCGCGCAAGTCCTCCAGTTTTTTCTCCAGCCGGCGCTGCATCGCAGCCTGTTTTTCAAGGCGCGTGTTCACCGCAGTCATCAGCTCCGAAACCGAAAAAGGCTTGGTAAGGTAATCGTCGGCACCCAACCCCATTCCCTGGCGGACTTGTTTCCGGTCGGCAAGGCCGGTGAGGAAGATGAACGGAATGGTGGCCGTTACCGGGTCCTGCCGCAGCGCCGCCAGCGTCTCGTAACCGTTGAGCTGCGGCATCTGGATGTCACAGATGATCAGGTCCGGCAGGTGTTTCCTGGCCATTTCAAGCCCGGCCACCCCGTCGTCGGCTGCCAACGTTTCAAATCCACGCGCTTTCAGCGTCTTCGTCGTCAACGCCATCACCGCGGAATCATCGTCAATGACCAGAATTTTCTTCATACTACGGACTGCGGAGCTCCACCAGGTGCGCCCCCCACGATTGGCTCCACCCGGCCAAAATCGACCGGGCCGAATGGTTTTACCCCTTTGTTCCGCTCAATAGCAAGTCCGAGTCTGAGTCAATCACGGGCGCATCTTGACGCTGCCCCCGGAGCGCCGGTCTCCGACCCGGCAGGTCTTCAAATGAAGCCCGAAACGCGCCGGATCGGAGATCGGCGCTCCGCGGTGCCAGTCGAGTCAGGAGCAGTGTCAAGATGCGCCCGTCAATCACCCACAGCCCGAAGGCCGGGCCGCGCCGCCTCGTGGCGGCGACCCCGGGTCGAGATTATTATCGCCAGAGCATCACTCTTTGTTCTACTAAATCACCATGCAGGACGGCACGCTGGCAGGCTTGAGCATCTTGATTGTGGAGGACGAACCGCTACTCCGAAAGCAAATCGCCGCGCACCTGGACAAACTGAGCGCCGACGTGACCGCAGCCGACAGCGTTCAAGCGGCCAGAAAACTCCTCGCCGACCTGGATTTCGACCTGGTGCTTCTGGACGTGAACCTGCCGGACGGACGCGGCACGGAGCTGTTGAAGGCGAAGAATTTTCCGAAAAACACCGGGGTGATTGTAATGACCGCGGAAGGCGCCATCAGCGGCGCGGTTGAGGCTATTCGGCTGGGCGCGCTTGATTATCTGGTCAAACCATTCGATCCCGCCGTGCTCCCGCTGGTCATTGGACGCGCCCAGAGCGGCAAACGGTCGGCGCGGGTGGAAGAACACCGCCGGCGGGACACATCGGAACAGGCGTTCTTCTTCGGCCAGTCGCTGGCCGGTCTGGAGTGCCAGTTGCAAAAAATCATCTCGTCGGACAATCGAATTCAGGAGCGATTGCCCCCGGTGCTGATCCAGGGCGAGACCGGCACCGGCAAGACCACCATCGCGCGTTGGCTGCATCGGGAAGGGCCGCGCACGTCGCAACCACTGGTGGAGGTCAATTGTTCGGCGCTGCCGGAAACGCTGGCTGAATCGGAATTGTTCGGAAACGAACGCGGCGCGTTCACCGACGCCCGCTCGGCCCGCATGGGACTGTTCGAAGCGGCCGATGGAGGCACGTTGTTTCTGGATGAACTGCCCAGCCTGACGGCGACGATGCAGGCGAAGGTGCTGACCGCGATTGAAGACCGAAAGGTCCGGCGTCTGGGCGGCACGCGGGAAATTCCCGTGGACGTGCGCATCATCGCGGCGACGAACCGGGAGCTCAAACAACTGGTGGCGGAAGGCAGGTTCCGTGAAGATTTGTTTCATCGGCTCGACCTGTTCCGCCTGCATCTCCCGCCGCTGCGCGAGCGCGGGGACGACATTTTGAGGCTGGCCGAGGCGTTGCTGACACACCTGCGCCAGCGCCATCGGCTGCCGCGCAAGACGATTTCCGAGAGCGGCAGGAAGCGTTTACTCGCGTATCCCTGGCCCGGCAATGTGCGCGAGCTGGCGCACGAAATCGAGCGCGCCATCGTTTTCGCGGACGTGGATACGTTGGACTTTGAGCATCTTGAAGCCGGCGGACCCGGTCGCTCCCCGGCGCCGGCAACAGCGGACGATTGGTTCAATCCGGACTTTACCTTTCCTGCGGAAGGGTTTTTACTTGAGGAAGCCATAAATCGACTGATCCAACACGCGCTCGAACAAACCGGACAGAATGTGTCCGCAGCCGCGCGGTTGCTCGGCGTATCGCGGGACTATTTACGGTATCGGTTGGCTGGAAAGCCGTCCGAAAAGGCTGGGGATTAATCCCCAGCATGCAGTGCCGACTCAGTTGTGTTGGGTGAAGCAGCCCAAATGAATCGGGAGTGGATCCGTTAGGCAGGGCCCAGAATCTGGCCTAATTGCTTCATGGGGAATGGAATAGGCACATCGCCATCGACTGGCACGCGCCCTGCGGGTTGTGAACGGATAACAAAGGCCGGTCGAGTGCCGGCTGGATGAACACGAGAGCGACATGAAAAAGATCAATCTACTGTCGGTTGCCTTGGGTCTCTGCCTGTTCATCCCCCGTGCACCGGCGCAAATCCTTTCCGGCTCCACCAACATTGCAGATCAAGTTGGGCAGGTCATTTTGCCTGACCGCATCCTGCTGGAAAGCACTGCCACCCCTCCCACCGCCACCCGGCCACCCCGCCCCGAACGGCCCGACTTGCCGCTGGAAATCAGACAGCGCCTCAACCGGTTTGAAAAGTTGCGGGAAACCTACCTGGCCCGTCAGCAGGAACTGCTGCGGAAATTACATGGAGCGACCGACGAGGACCGGGTGCGAATCCGCGGACAGCTTCGAGCGTTGAGTGACGAATGGCTGGAGAAAGCGCGATCATTCCGGCAGGAAGCCAAAGACCGAATGAAGGACGTGCTGCAGCTCGAATTGTCCGGACGCAGCAAGATTTTCGAGGACATACCAAAACCTTCGAAAGGGCGGCATCCCGGCTCGAACGATTGACGACGCCGACATCGAGGGAGTAACAGGTTAAAGATATTCCGAATCCAGACACCGAACGACCAGTCTGCCTGGCCGGGCGGTGTTTTATTATTTGAATGCCGCGTTGCTGGCCAAGACGGGGAACGGCGATACGGAACCTCATTCTTGCCGCTTCTTTGTTTGGATGGGCCGGAGGCATCCTCGAGGCACAGGAATATGACTTCCCCATCCTGCTCCCGAAATGGATCAATGATTTCAGCCTGCGCACCGGCGCCGGTTACCGCGACAATGTCGGCCTGTCCGCCCGATCCGCGCAAGACAGCGCCTTCGTCGCGACCGGCCTGGAAATCATGCTGCTGCGGCTGCCGGAGAACGGAACCCAATTCAATTTCTTCGCCAGCGCGGAAGACCTTCGCTTCCTCTCCTCGAGCGTGGTAAACCAGGAGCAAACGGCGTTCGCCCAGGCCCTGCTGAAGACGGACTGTGGTTCGGGCTGGCAGGTGTCGCTGGGCGCGGAGTACATTTATCAAAACCAGATCGTGGACGTTTCATTCACCGAACCCGGCCTGACGACCCTCCCCGTCGAAGGCCACGGCGCCGTCTTCCGCCAAGGGCTGCGACACGACTTTGCCACTGGCTTCTGGGTGTCGCTGGAGCCGTCGGCCAAACGCCAGTTCTTTCGAGAGCCGCTGGATGATTACTGGGAATACGGCCCGCGGATGACCCTGGGCAAATCCTACGGACGCAAATCGGAACTGAGCCTGAGCTATGAAATCTCGCAACGGGATTACGATCACGATCCGCTGCGCGCGGCGGATGGAAGCGCGATTGCCGATACGCGGCGCAAGGCGATTCAGCAGGAAGCGCGTTTGATGTGGAAACAGTGCTGGGACCCAAAAGGCCGCTGGCGAACGACCACGCGGTTGATCGCGAAACAAAGCGAAGACACCGGCAGCGGATACTTTGACTACGCCAAGCTTCTGGCCGGCGAACAAATCCTCTTCCACTCTAAAGACTGGGACATTTCCGCTGATGCCAAAGTTGCGCGTTACGACTATCCGATCCAGACCGCGACGGACTTCAGAAAACGCCGGAGCACGGAGATCGCATTCAATTTCCGGTGCGAACGGCGGATCGCCAGTTTCCTGAAAATCTTTGCAGAATACGACCGCGAACGGGTCCTTTCCAACCTGGCATTTGAGCAATACGTCGTGAATACGGTCAAAGGCGGGCTGAATTGGGTGTTTTAAATGGCCGGCGCAAAATCCGCGCCGGGCCCGGCGCCTGGCGATGGCGCGGATGGGCGGTCAGGCTGCTGACAATCCGGCCCACGAGCATCCGTCGAGCGCATCTTGACACTGCCACCGGAGCGCCGGTCTCCGACCCGGCAGGTATTGAAAAGCACCCGGGAACGCGCCGGATCGGAGATCGGCGCTCCGCGGTGCCAGTCGAGTCGAGGGCAGTGTCAAGATGCGCGCGCATCCGTCTTGGCGCCCCTGCGGAGGCTGGACACCCGCCCACCCAGGATGCAAACTGTCCCGCTACCCGACACTTGCATTCGTTGCAATTATCCGACGGCCACAGCAAACTAAGGGGGCCACGGTCAGGTCGCAGGCTGGAATGGACAAGATCACACAAATCGAACGACTGCTTCTGCGTTCGCGCCGATTGCCCTGGGTGTTGACGGGCGTCACGCTGCTCATCCTGGCGGCGACCATCCTGCTCGCCGGTCTGCAACTGCGCGCCAGGACGCGCGAGCAAATCGCAGGACGCGACGGTGAAATCCTTCATGCGGTGGCGCTCCTGCATTGGGAGGCCGACGCGCCGGAAATTGAATTGCTCGGCCCGATCACCGATCCGGACAATCAATTGCCCGTCGTGCTGAAGACGTCGCGACTGCTTAAAAGCGTAGTTGCGACCCGTTTGTTCGATGCGAACGGCAGGTTTGTCAGAGCCTTTCCACCGGATGTTCAGGAGGCCGAACTCGAACCTCGGAGTTTGCCGACTCTCAGAGGTTTGAAACCTGCCTGCCGTTTTCTTTCCGCGGTTCCAATGTCCGTGTTGTTTCTGCCCGTGGAGGAGGGGGCCGAACCCGACAAGACGATCCCGTTGCTGGAAGTGAACGTCCCGCTCCACACCCGCGCGGAAAACCGGCTGATCGGGATTGCCCAGTTCCTCATCGAAGGGCAAAGCATCGCCACGGATTTTGCGCAACTGGACCGGCACCTGGCGGTTCAAGGCCTGATTGCTTTTTTCGTCGGTGGCGGAATTCTGGTGATTGCCATCACCTGGGCCTTCCGGCGACTGCGTCAGGCGCATCATCTGCTCGCCGAACGAACCAACAGCCTTTTACGGGCGAACCGGGAGCTGGCTCTGGCAGCCAAAACCTCCGCCGTCGGCGCGATCACGTCGCACCTGATTCACGGCCTGAAAAACCCCTTGTCCGGGTTGCACAATTTCATGTCCAACCTGGCCCCGCCGGACGCGGAATCCCCGGAAGCAGATTGGCCGCAGGCCGTCGCCGCAACCCGCCGGATGCAGACCCTGATCACTCAGGTCGTCAACGTGTTGCGTGAAGAGGAAGCCGGCGCTCAATACGAAATCACGCTTCGTGAGCTCACGGAAATGGTCTCGGCCAAGGTGCGGCCGTTGTCGGTCGAAAGCGGGGTCAGGCTCATCACCCCATTGGACGGGGAGGCTGTTCTGCCCAATCGCGTTGCCAATCTCGTTGCCTTGATCCTCGTGAATCTCGCGCAGAACGCGCTGCAAGCGACGCCCAGAGGCAACGCCGTGACGCTTTCGCTGAAGAAATGCGGGGAGCAAATCGTGTGTGAAGTGCGTGACGAGGGACCCGGGCTTCCGCCCGAGCTGAGCGCATCCCTGTTTGCCCCGTGCAAGTCCACCAAGGAGGGCGGCAGCGGCATTGGCCTGGCCATCAGCAAACAACTGGCAAGCCACCTGGGCGCCCATCTCGAGTTGAAACACAACTCGCCGGGCGGGTGTGTGTTTGTGCTGACGGTGCCTGTGACTGTCGCTTCGGAAAAATCAAGCGTGCTTCTTCAACGATAATCTGCTAACGGTGTCCGTTGTCATAGGGACGCATGAAACGGATCAGCACACCTGAGGGAAGGGGAAGCCAATGGATTTTTAGGGTGCTGCTCGGAATGGTGTTGCTTTTCCCGGTCCAAAAATCCGTCGCCGTAACTTTTCCTTTGCGTTGGCGCTGGTCCAACCCCCTGCCCCACGGCAACAATACCGTGGACATGGCCTATTCGGCGACGCTGGGCCTTGGCGTGCAGGTCACCGAACGCGGCCAGCTTTACACCAGCGACAACCTGAGCACGTGGCTGCCGCGCGACAGCCGCGTGACCAACGCCTTGCGCGCGGTGACCTTCTTTGGCCCCCGCATCGTCATCACGGGCGAATCAGGGATGGTGCTTTACGCGGATTCAGTGACAGATTTCAGGCTTGGCACCTTGCTCGACGGCCCGACGGACGACTGGCTGGAAGCGGTCGCCGCCTCGTCGCAGACGTTGGTGGCCGTCGGCGACAACGGCGCGGTTTACACCAGCACCAACGGCGTGAGCTGGAAGCGCCAGGCCTCGCTCAACCAATGGCTGCGCGGTGTCGCTTTCGGGAACGGCACCTTCGTCGCCGTGGGTGAAAACGGCCTGATTGCCACCAGCCCGGACGGAACGAATTGGACCGGCAGCGCCAGCGGCACCACCCCAAACCTGAACCGCGTGGCGTTCAGCGGAAGTTTCTTCACCACGGTCGGCGAAGGCGGCGTGACGCTGACCAGCACCAACAATGGTTTGAGCTGGTTTTCCGAACAGACCGGCGCCACCAACGATCTGTTTAACGCGTCGAACGGCGACGGCACCCGGCTGGCGATTGGCGAAAATGAGGTTCGCTTGCAGAATTCCTTCGGGTGGTCGAACCAGTTGGCGCAGGCGAACGGACCTCCCTCGTGGACCTATTACGCCAACATCGGTCGTCAGGATTTTTTCCTCATCGCCGGCCGCACCGGCATGATGGCGGAAGGCTATTCAACCAATGACAGTTCGTATTACTGGCTGCCCTCCACCGACTCGATCCGGCAGTGGCTGTTCGATGTCACCTGGGCGACGAATCTTTACGTCGCCGTCGGTGATCGCGCCACCGTGATGACGAGCGGCAACGGGATCGACTGGTCGCTGGAATTGGTGCCCGACTCGGTCACAAATTCGATCTTCCTCGGCGTTGGCGGGACAACGAACCTGCTGGTGGCGGCCGGAAACCAGGGAAGTCTGATCATCAGTCCGTACGCGGAAACCAATGTCATGTTGACGAACGTCGTGGGCACGAACGTGGTGGTGACCAACCAGGTCATCAGCAAGCTCGGCGTGGACTGGTACGACGTACAACCCCGCCCCACCACCAACGATCTGCAGGGGGTCGGACTCTTCGGCGACCTGTATCTGGTCACCGGTGACAACGGAACCGTGTTGACCAGCCCGGACGGAACCAACTGGACCAGACGCGTGACGCCCACCAGCGCGCTGCTCAGCAGTGTGGCTGCCTCACCGGACATTGTTGTCGCCACCGGCGACAATGGAACCATCATCACCAGTCGCGACGGCGCCAACTGGGCGCTCCAGAATTCGCGCACTGCGAACTGGATTTACCGCGTCCGTTATCTTGCCGGAGAATTCATCGCCGTCGGCCAGAACGGCACCCTGATGACCAGCGCCGACGGCACGAACTGGAACCCGCAAGTCAGCGGCACGACGAGATGGTTGAACGATGTCACCCGGATTGATGGCACGCTCTTCGCGGTCGGCACGCAGGGCACGGTGTTGACCAGCACCAACGCCGTGGACTGGATCAGCCGCGGCACGATCACCGCCAAATCGTTATACGCGGCGGCGACGGATTCCGATCAATTGATCGCCGTGGGCATCGAAGGAATTATTTTGCGCAGCCAGATCGTGCCGGACCTGACGCCGGTCTCAATCCTCAGTTACTCGCGATTTGAAAGCACGCAATCGTCAACGGTGAACAACCTGTTCCTGTTCGGCGGCAAAGCGGACCAGCGCTTTACACTGGACTCCCGGCTGGGCTTCGAAACCAACGTCTGGAGTCGAGGGCCGCTCCTCGAATTTTACGACAGTTCGGGCACCTTCTATTATCTCGAATCCCTTCCCGACAGCAATGCGCCTCCCCGGCAGTTCTATCACGGCACTCTCACACCGTGATTGGCGCATGCGCTTGGTTTGGTCCGGTTTGCCGGATCCAAGGTCTTTCCCTGGGGAATTTCCCCCGCCCCGGAAATTCCGCTGGGGAATTTTCCCCACCCACTTCACCTGTCCTTTCCGACGCACAGTCCGGGTCTTTTCCAGGAATTCCCTGATTTACCCGCATTTGCCGCTGCGCGCTGCTGCTGGCATGGGACTAGCAATGCAGGAATGCAATCAACGCGAATACGAGGAATAATATTATGACGACGTATCCATCCTGGGCCGCTGGACTGCTCTCACTCCCTTTGTTGGTCGTGCGGATCTTTGCGGCCGATGCGACCCCTCCGCCTCCAGAAGTCAGAATTGTCAGCCCACCCGGCGGCTCCGTTTTTGCGGAGTCGTCCGACATTCTGGTCCTTGCCGGCGTCAAGGACAGCGACGGACCGGTCTTGACCGTGCAGTTTTTCGCGAACGGAGCCAGCCTGGGCGTGGTGACCAACCAGTTCCCGGGTCCGTCGGTGATCGATCCGCCCGGGCCCACTGCCGGAGCCGGGGCATTCCCGGATAATTTGTTGGACTTCCTTTCCATCAATCCATTCCACTTCACCTGGCATGATGCTCCCGCGGGCCATCATGTTCTCACGGCGTTGGCGACCGACAGTCGTGGCGCTTCCGCCATTTCAGATCCGGTGGAAATCACCGTGCTCGATTTTACGCCGCCGGCCATCGTCACGGTCGTTGCCACCGATCCGACCGCCTCTGAAGGCGGCCCCAACTCCGCCACCTTTGCGGTTCATCGGACCGGGCCCACAAACTCCGATCTGGTCGTCCATTATCACTTGAGCGGTACGGCGTCCAATGGCGCGGATTATGTGGAGTTGCCTTCCTCGGTCACTATTGCCGCAGGGAAACGCACGGCGGATGTCGTGGTCATGCCGATTGACGACGAGGTCATCGAGGGGCCTGAGACCGTGATCTTGACCATCGGGCCGCCGCCCTGCCCCGACCCGTCCTTAAACGATTGTTATTTGATTGGCCGGTATGATCGTGCCCTGGCCATGATCCGCGACAATGATCGCACCAACATCCCGCCGGTCGTGAAAATTCTAAACCCGGAGGATGGCGAAGCCTTTCGAGCCAACTCGGACGTCCGCCTTACTGCAGGCGCGTGGGACTTCGACGGCTCGGTCAAATCTGTGGAATTTTTCGAAGGCAAAAACAGTCTCGGTGTCGTTACCAGCGCGTCGCCTTTCACCGACATCTGGAAGGGGAATTCCACCTTGTTTCCCCTGGTCGGTTGGCTGTCGCTCTACTCGCTGACCTGGTCCAATGTACCGGCGGGCGACTATGTCCTGACCGCGGTGGCCACAGATGACCACGGAGCCAGCACGATCTCAGGACCGGTCAAGGTCAGGGCGGTCCAGTTGCATCCGCCGCCGATTGTGACCATCAAGGCCACGGACGCCGAGGCCTCCGAGCCAAATCCTTTGAGCGCCTCGCCGGTCCTCGACACGGCCAGCTTCACCGTCTATAGAACCGACGGCACCAATTCGGATTTGACGGTTTATTACCGCATCGACGGCACCGCCGCGAACGGAGTCGATTACCAGGAACTGGCTCACCAGATCACCATTCCGGCGGGAGCGCCATCGGCTGATATTGTTGTGGCGCCCAAGGACGACCTCCTGGTTGAAGGCGACGAGTCCGTCATTCTCACGCTGACACCGCCGCGATGCATTACTATCTTCCCGCCGCCCGCAGATTGTTATGTCGTCGGCGAGCCGGGTCGGGCCAGGGCTGTGATTCATGATAACGACGTTGGTCCGACCAATCCGCCTCCGATGGTCCGGTTCGTCAGCCCGCAAGATGATCAGAGTTTTGTCGGTCCCACAGACATCCGGCTGGTGGCTTACGCCCGGGACCAGCAGGACGGCTACCATCTCAAGGTCGAGTTCTTCGAAGGCGACCATAGCCTCGGTTTTGGGACCTTCGTGCCATCTCTCTGTCCGGCGCCGTATTGTCCGAACTTCTCCCTGACCTGGTCCAACGTGCAGACCGGCGAATACACCCTGACGGCAAAAGCAACGGATCCGACCGGCGCCAGTTCGGTTTCGGACCCGGTTCACATCAAAGTCATCGAACGCCCGCCGCGGCCGATCGTCACGATCATTGCAAAAGATCCGACGGCGTCCGAACCAAACCCGCTGGTGGCCGCCGCGCCGGACACGGCGGCTTTTGTGGTGCGTCGCTCCGGCGGCGATTTGGACAACGCGCTCACGGTGCTGTACCAAATCGGCGGCACCGCTTCCAATGGGACGGATTACGACAAGTTGTCCGGCGAAGTGACCATTCCGGCACACTCGGAGACCGTCGAGATCATGGTGAATCCAATTGACGATGACCTTGTCGAAGGCACCGAGACGGTGGCGCTTGCGTTGTTACCGGGGTGCCCGCCTTGTTTGTTCGCCGTCCCGCCGTGTGAAGTCCCGGAAACGACCAACTGTTACAGGGTCGGCTTTCCGGGCGAGGCTCTGGCGTTCATTCGCGACAACGATGAGCGAAATCATCTGCCTCAGCTGGAAATCGTGAAGCCCCACGGCGGCGACACCTTCCCTGCTGCGTCGGACATTGAAATCGATGTCAAGGCTCAGGATCCGGACGGATGGGTTCGCCTGGTCGAATTCTTTGCCAATGGCGTGAAGATCGGCGAGGAGTCGGTTGAATTCATCCAGGCGCCCCCGCCCAACCAGGAGCAGGGGTTCAGCCTTGTCTGGTCGAATGTGACCGCGGGCAAATACCTCCTGACGGCAAAAGCGACCGACGACATGGGCGGCACTTCAACCTCCGAGCCGGTCGCCATCGCGGTCGGCGATCTGCCCCCGTTGATCCCCATAGTCAGCATCATCGCCACCGACCCGTTCGCTTCGGAAAAGGCCTCGACGAACGGGACCAACACCGCCACGTTCAGAATCCTGCGGACCGGCCCGACCAACCTGGATCTTAGCGTGTTCTATTCCGTTCACGGCACGGCGTCCAACGGCGTCGATTATGTCGGGATTGGCGATTCAGCGACGATTCCGGCAGGCCGCCACTCGGCGCGGATTGTGATCGTGCCGATCGACGACAATCTGGAAGAGGGAATCGAAACGGTTGTCCTGAAACTCGAACCTGATCCGAGCCTGGGGCCAGTCGCCCGTTACGAGGTCGGCCGGCCGGACAAAGCCGCGGCGATCATCGCCGATGGCGACCTGCACAAGCCGCCATGCCTTCGCCTGCCGGACGGCTCGTTCCATCTCTGTATGGATAAACCGGACGGCTTCGCATTTCGTCTGGAGATTTCGGAAGATCTGTCGGCCTGGGTGCCGCTGTGCACCAATGTGGTTACAGATGCAGCGCTTCAGTTCGTGGATCCTGAAGCTCTGGAACACAATCTTCGCTTCTACCGGATCGTCCCCCAGTCAAATTACGTTCCGGAGGAGTGAAGCGACAACGGGGCGCAAGGACGCCTGGCCATGGGTCCTGCGCCCCGTCAACCATGAATTGAACATGATTTGCCTGAATTCTCACCACCCGGCGTCGGGTCGGGAGAGAAACGATCGGATCGGCCCCACCTGCTTCATGGGTAAGCGAACACCTCCAGATTGGACGTGAGTTGGGGCATGAACCCGTAGCAGCCGACGTAAGGAGGCTCCAACTTCCTTCACTCCAAATAAATAGAATGAGCCTCCTTACGTTGGCTGCTACGAAGTTTAAGGTTCGTGGCCGCGACGGATCGGGGCGCGTGCGCGATCCGAGTTCATTGGGAAGCCTCCTTTTCACTTTTGCGCACGCATTGGGACCATGACCCCCTCACCCGACCTCCGGCCACCCTCTCCCCATCGGATGGGGAGAGGGAAGGGGCGAGGGGGCTGGTTCACGGAGAGTCCTTTCGCTTTTGGGCATGGGCGCGATTCGAGGGGCGAATTTGACAACGCAGGCCGTTATCGGATAAATCGTTCCATGCGCCCGATTGCAAAACTGATCCTTCTCCTCGCGCTGCTTTCAGGATTCTGCTTTGGCCACGCGCAAACCAACCCGGTCAAACCGGCTCTTCCTGAAATGCGCCGGATTGCGAACCGCAACACGCCCGCGCACCAGGCGGCGAAAAAATTCCTGCGCGGCACAAACCTCGGCAACTACCTCGAAGCGCCGCCCGGTCAGGACTGGGGCGCGCGATATTCGGAACAGGATTTTGTTCACATCAAGGCCGAAGGATTCGACCACGTACGCCTGCCGGTCGCCTGGCATCATTACGCCGGCCCCGCGCCCGGCTTCAAGCTTTCCGACGACATTTATGCCAGGGCAGATTTTCTCGTTACCAACGCGCTCAAGCACGGTCTCAATGTCATCGTCAACATCCAGCACTTCGACGAATTCACGAGCGATCCGTCCGCGTTCACCAACAAGTTCTACGCAATCTGGCGTCAAATCGCCGCGCACTACTCAACGTTTCCCGACAACCTCGCGTTCGAGTTGTTGAACGAACCCAAGGACGCGGCAACGACGGTCGTGTTGAACCCGATTTACGGCGAAGCCATCAATGAAATTCGCAAGACGAATCCGCGACGTCCCCTTTTCGTCGGTCCCGGCAGATGGAACCAGGTCAGTGAACTGCCGAACCTGCGCCTGCCGGACAACGATGAAAACCTCATCGTGACGGTGCACTGCTATGACCCGTTCAATTTCACGCACCAGGGCGCGACCTGGACGAGTTCCGACGTCAAATCGCTCAAAGGGATTGTTTTTCCCGGCCCGCCAACAACGCCGTTCGTTCCCCCTGATGGCGTGAAGCTGGGCCGCGGGACGCTCGATTGGATTGAGCGTTACAACACGCTGCCTGCCGATAAGAACCCGTGCAGCCCCTTGGCCTTTCGTCGCCCGATGCAGCAGGCGAAAGAATGGTCCGAGCACTACGGGCGTCCGGTGCACGTGGGTGAATTCAGCTGCTACGTCGGAGCGGATCCGGCGTCGCGCGCCCGTTTCTACGCGGAGTTTCGCAAGGTGCTCGATGAATCCGGGCTCGGCTGGGCGATGTGGGACTGGAAAGCCGGCTTCAGATACTGGGACGATAAAACCGGCCAGCCCGCACCTGGAATGAAGGAAGCCCTGTTTCCGCGGAACAAATGATGGTTAGCTTCCCGGCGGCGCGACCAGGCCGCTCGTCACTGCGTTGTCGAAGAGCGAGCGACCAGAGATGTGTTGACTCCCGTCGCTGACCTGACTATGGACGCCTTGCCGACCGTTTTGCTGAAGCCCGGAGAGGCCGACCGGGTGGTCGCGGGGCACCCCTGGGTTTATCAGAGTTCCATCCTGCGGCTCACCCAACCGGCGGGCGATGGCGCTCTGGTCCAGGTCAAAGACCATCGACAGCGGTTTCTGGGCGTCGGTTTCTACAATTCCAAATCGAAGATCCACGTCCGCATGCTCTCGCCGGACCGCGTGAGCGTGGACGAAGCGTTCTTCCGCCAACGCATTCGCGCCGCGCTCGAGGTGCGAATCAAGCATCTGCCTGGCGCGACTTCCTTTCGTGTGGTCAACGCCGAGAGCGATTTTCTCAGCGGATTCATCGTGGACAAATACGAGGACGTGCTGGTGTTGCAGACTTCGTCGGTCGGCATGGAGCAGCGCAAACCCATGATTGTCTCCGCGCTTCAGGAGATTTTTTCCCCGCGCGCCATTATTGAGCGGAACGACATCGCTTCGCGCAAATTTGAAGGGCTGCCGGATGCGAGCGGTGTGCTGGCGGGCGAATTGGCGTCCCCCATGGCCGCCCTCCAGGCGCAGCTCAACGGACTGAAGTTTGAAGTGAACCTGTTCGGCGGCCACAAAACCGGTCTGTATCTCGATCAGCAGACAAACTACCGGCGCGTCGCCGAATTGACCGGCCGCGGCCAGGTGCTCGACTGCTTCAGTTTTCTCGGCGGATTTGCCCTGCACGCGGGGCGCGCGGGCGCGGCACACGTTCACGCGATCGACCAGAGCGAAGAGGCAGTGGCTGTGGCCGCGCGGAACGCGTCCGCGAACGGTTTGTCGGAGAATTGTTCGTTCGAGACCGCGAACGTTTTCGACTGGTTGAAAGCCCGGACCGCGGCAAAGCCGCATGAGAAAGTCGTCCCGCATTTTGACTCCGTCATCCTCGACCCGCCCTCATTCACGCGTAATCGCGCCTCGGTCCCGGACGCGTTGCGCGGTTACAAGGAGATTCACCTGCGCGCATTGAAACTGCTCAAGACCGGCGGCGCGCTGGCCACCTTTTGCTGCTCGCACCACGTCGATGCCTCGATGTTTCAGGACGTGATCCTCGCCGCGGCATTCGACGCCCGACGGGTCCTGCGGCGGGTGGCGACTTACAGCCAGTCGCCGGATCATCCGATCATTCCGGTCATTCCCGAGACGGAGTATTTGAAAGGCTTCGCGTTTGAAGTGATACGGTGACGAGGAACCAAAGTCAAACACGGTTGAGTCCTCCGGCAAAGACGGAGGTTCCCTCACTCATTATGAAATGGGTTCCTAATGCTGCAACAACTCGCGCTGCCAGTTCATCAGCTCGGCCTGGTACTTGTGCCAGTCCATCGCCAATGAACTGAGTGTGGCCCGACTGGCAATCAACGTCGGGTCGATCCCCAGTTCGGCGGCACGCCGGTCGCGTCGGTGGCGTAACGCGTCGCACCGGCGCCGTTCGTCGAGGTCCGGCCGGCGGCCGGAGGCACGGTTGCGTTACGGCCAGTCCGACGCGGGCAGTTCCAAAGCGCGCTCGATCGCCGCCAGCACCCCTTCCCTGCGGCGTGCGGGAAGACGAGGCGGCAGGAGCGGCAAAACGGTCGTCCCTTGAGCCGCTGCGTCCGCCAGCGCGACGAGCGTCTCATGGCGCAGGATGAAGTAAGGCGGTTTGTTTGCAGCCAGGGCCTCGTGGTCCCGCCAGTTCCAGAGTTCCCGCAGGACAGCCAGACCGTGCCGCTCGAGTCTGTCGGCGCCTTTGACACGCCAGACCTGGTCGGGATCCGTCGGACGCAATTCCGCGCAGTCCTGCACCAGCCGCGAACAACTTTCCTGGTGCCAGTCGAGCCGCCCCTTTTCCCGTAACCGTGCGCGGAGCAAATCCGCCAGCGGTTTGAGATAATAAGTATCGTTGCGGGCATAGTTGACCATCCGCTGGGTCAGCGGCCGGCGCGCCCAATCGGCAGTCTGAGGGCCCTTCTCCAGATGAACTCCCAATAATTCCTTAACCAGATGGGTCAGGCTGAACTCGAGGAAACCGAGCAGGCGGGCGGCGAGCATCGTTTCGAACACCGACTCCGGAACAAAGCCGTAAGCGCGACGCAACAAACGCAGGTCGTAGTCAGCGCCGTGCAAAATGAGATCTCGGCCGCGCAACGCCTCCAAAAGCGGGGAAAGATCCAGCGATGCAAGCGGGTCAACCAGTTCATCGGCGCCCGGCAGACTGATCTGGATGAGGCAGAGCTTTTCCGGATACGCGTGCAGACTGTCGGCTTCCGTGTCGAGCGCCAGCCAGTCCGCCGCGCGAACGCGCGGCAGCAAAGCAGCGAGCTTGTCATCGCTGTCAATCACACCTCAAGTAAAGCGCGAGCCCGACGCAAAATTAAAGTTGATTGTGAAAAAACGCGCAAATCCGGGAACCGAGGCTTGACTCGGACGGCCAAAACAAGCTTCAATCTGCCAACATCAACCCCTGTCACTCACATGAACCTCGCCATGGCGTTTGCGGCATCCGCGGAAATGAACGCCGGAAAAACGGCCGTTTTCTGTGGCGACGCCGAATATTCCTATGAAAAACTCCGGGGACAGGCCGGATGGCTGGCAGCCCGCCTGCAGAAGGATTTCGGCGTGCGGCCCGGCGACCGCGTCGGCCTCTGGTTGAAAAACTGTCCGGAATTTATTGCTGCGGTTTTCGGCGTGTTGCAGGCCGGCGGCGCCGTTGTTCCCATCAACAATTTCCTCAAACCCGCCGAGGTGAGCTATATCCTGGCCGACGCGGGCGCAAAGGCGCTGATCACCGAGGCGGCCACGGCCGAAGAACAATCCGAACTCTCCGCGAAACTGCCCGGATTGAACTTTTTTCAGATCGAGGAGTTTGCCGGAGCGCCGGACCGACCGGCGCCCGAACCGGCGCCGTCAACGCGGACAGAGTCGGATCTGGCATTCATCATTTACACCTCGGGCACAACCGGCAGGCCCAAAGGCGCGATGCTGTCGCATCGCAATCTCCTTTGCAACGTGGAGAGTTGCCGCCAGGTGCTGGAAACGGTCGCCCTGGACCGGTTCGTTGTGCTGCTGCCGATGTTTCACAGCTTCATGCTTTGCGTGGGCATCATGCTGCCCATGACCACGGGGTGTTCCGTCGTGCTCGTCAGATCGCTCCATCCGCCCAAAAGCGTCATTCAGGAAATCATCTCCCGCCAGGCGACGATTCTTCCTGCGATCCCTCAGTTCTTCCGCGCGCTGGCCAATGCGCACGTTCCGGCCGATATCCCGCTGCGAATCTGCATCAGCGGCGCGGCGCCGCTGCCGGTCGAAATCCTGAAAGAGTTCAACGACCGGTTCCCCATCCCTTTGATTGAAGGCTATGGCCTGAGTGAAGCCAGTCCGGTCGTTTCTCTCAATCCCATTCGCGGACCCTGGAAGGCCGGGTCCATTGGAATCCCCATTCCTGGCGTCGAGGTCACGGTCCAATCCGACGCCGGCGAAATGCTGCCCGAGGGCGAGGTTGGCGAGATTTCCATTCGCGGTGGCAACGTGATGCAAGGTTACTGGAACCAACCGGAGGCCACTGCCAGAGCGATCCGCAACGGCTGGCTGTTGACCGGCGACGTCGGTTACCACGACAAAGACGGATATTTTTTCATCACCGACCGCAAGAAAGACATGCTCCTGGTCAACGGCATCAATGTTTATCCACGCGAGATCGAGGAGATCATCTATCAATTCGGGGGCGTTAAAGAGGCCGCCGTGATCGGGCTGCCTGACCCGCGCAAAGGCGAGCAGCCGATCGCCTTTGTGGCGCCAATCGAAGGAGTGACGATCGACGAGAGGGCGCTTTTGCACTTCATCCGCGGTAAACTCGCGGATTACTAGGTGCCCCGCCGGGTCACCGTTCTTCCAGCTCTGCCCCGCAACGCGACGGGGAAAATCCTCAAAACCGCCCTGCGGGAGCTCTAGAAAACCGGCCCGATTGAACCCTTAAACCGGTTCGAGTCCGTCGAATGCCGGCTTTCGAGGACGGCAATCATCCTGCTCGCCTTCAACAGGTTGCCACGCCGATGCCTCACGCTTTTTGCGGCTGGTTTTCCCAGTTGACGCTCTTAACGGGCGGCCCGTAAACTATTGGCACAATAAACAAACCGCGGAAGTCGTGTTTTCTGAGGAGCTTTTTATGGCCGAAGGATATTGCGTTAAATGCAAAGCGAAGAAGGAAATTGTCGATGCCGTTGAGGAGTTGATGAAAAACGGTCGCAAAGCCATCAAGGGCAAATGCCCGACCTGCGGCACGGTGATGTTCAAAATCCTCGGCGGCAAGGCCGCCCCGAAGGCAGCCACGCCGGAAACTCCGCCTGCCTGAGCGGACGGATCTTCCCACTATGTCGCAAGAACTCGCTTACGTCATCATCACGCCGTATTCCCTGCACAAGTCCCGCACGGGCGGCATCCTGGCGCGATTGATCAGCCGAACCAGCCTGGAAATGGCGGCCGCGCGCATGTTTGCACCCAGCCCGGAACTGGTGCAGGAATACTCGAAGGTCATCGTCTCAGCCAACGACCCCCAGGACCGCCGTATTCAGGAGTTGATACGGGATTATATCCTGCAAAACCTCTCGCCTGAGCCTAAAACCAAGAAGCGCCGACGCGCCATGATGCTCGTGTTTGAAGGTGCGGATGCAGTGCGTAAGGTCCGCTCCGTCGTCGGCAATATCAGCCCGGATCGACGCGGCGGCGAGACCATCCGCGACACCTACGGCGACCTCATCCTCGACGAGCACGGCCAGGTCCGCTACTTCGAGCCGGCGGTGCTTGCCGCGCCGAACGTCGAAGAAGCCGAATGGAAACTCAAATTATGGGCGCGCTACTCGGACACTGATGGCGGCCTGGCCGAGAACACCATCGTTTATCCGCCCAGCGAAAAGCCCGAACACACCCTGGTTCTGATCAAGCCGGACAACTTTCGTTTCCCCACCGGCCGGCCAGGCAACGTGATTGATTTCTTTTCGCGCACCGGCCTTTACATCGTGGCCATCAAAGTGCACTGCATGAGCACCGCCGAGGCGATGGAATTCTACGGGCCGGTTCGCGAGATTCTGCGCACCAGACTCAACGACGCCGTGGGAGCGAAGGCGAAAGCTGCCATCGAAAAGGAACTCGGATTCAAAGTTCCGCCCCGGGAAGAAAAGGCTCTGGGCGAGCTCCTGGGCGGGCTTTCGGGCGACCATCAATTTGAGAACATCGTCAAATTCATGTCCGGCCGCGCCCCCAGTGAGTGCGACGCCGCGGCGTTGAACCAGCCCGGAACGGAAAAGTGCATCGCGCTGGTGTACGAAGGTCACGAAGCCATCCGCAAAATCCGGGATGTTCTTGGGCCCACGGACCCTTCCAAAGCGCCGCCGGGTTCGATCCGCCGCGAATTCGGCTCCACCATCATGGTCAACGCCGCGCACGCCAGTGACTCGGTCGAGAACGCCCGACGAGAAATGGGCATTGTCCGAATGGGCAAGGAAAACACTTTCCGGAAAGTCATCGAAGGGGTTTACGGAAAGCTTTGACCGGGCGGTTGAAACGTTCAACGGTTCAGCGCCACAACAGCGGCGAACTCCGCAGCTTCTGCAGCAGCTTCTCATCAGCCGGAGGGAACGCATATTCGGATAATTGCGCGGCGGTGATCCAGACAAACGCATGACATTCCAGGGCGCGCGGTTCATGTTGCCGCCAGAGACAGCGGTAAAAAGTCAGGCGCACCGATCTTTCCGGGTAATGGTGAACAACGGAGTCGAAGACCTCACCCACTTCAACTTCAATTCCCAGCTCCTCCTTCAATTCGCGACGCAAACACTCTTCGAANNNNTTCCCACAAACCGCCGAGAGCATCCTGCGGACGACGCTGGGTGATGAGTACCTTGCCATCGCGGAAGACGAGGCCGGCGGCGACTTCGATGGGAGCAGCAGGTATGAAAGCTGAGGATTGAAGTTCCCGCCGCCTGGCCGTCCCACCGTCTTTCATGCCTCAGACTTCATAATTCATCCCTTCACCTTCCGACGCTCTTGTAGATGAATCCCAGCCGCTCCATCTCCTTCGGGTCAAAAAGATTTCGACCGTCGAACAGGATCGGATGCGTCATGGCCTTTCGCGCGCGCTCCAGGTCCAGCTTTTTGAACTCCGGCCATTCCGTCGCGACCACAAGCGCGTCGCAACCGTCAGCCACGGCGTTCATGTCCGTGACAAAAGTCACATCCTTCAGCACCGCCTTCGCCTTTTCCATCGCCTTGGGATCGTGGACCCGCAACAGGGCGCCCTCCTTCAGCAGGCGGCCGCACAGGTCGATGGCGGGCGACATGCGGACGTCATCCGTGTTCTGCTTGAACGCCAGGCCGAGCACGCCGATTTTCTTTTCCTTGAGCACCCAAAGGGCGTCGGCGATTTTCTTCACGAACATTTCCATCTGCCCGGCGTTGATGCGTTGAACTTCTTTGAGCAGCCGGAAGTCGTAGCCGAGTTGTTCCGAGATTTTGATGAACGCGCTCAAGTCCTTCGGGAAACAACTGCCTCCAAAGCCCAGCCCCGCGTCGAGAAACCGGCGCCCGATGCGCGCCGCAGATCACCGAAATCGCGTTGATGTAGGAAATCTTCAGCGCAAGGCACGAGTTCGCGGCATGCTTGATCGACTCCGCGGAGTTGAGGTCGGTGACGATAATCGGCGCGTTGTAAGGGGCGAACACTTCTTTCATCGCCTGCACCGGACGTTGGGATGAGACGCCGACGACGACGCGGTCCGGGCGCATGAAATCCTCCACGGCGAAACCTTCGCGCAGGAACTCCGGGTTGCTGACCACGTCGAACTCCACCTTTGCCTTGCAATAGCGCTTGATGGTTTCCCCCACCTTTTCCCCCGTCTTCACCGGCACCGTGCTTTTATCGACCACGATTTTGTAACTCGTCATCGCCCCGGCAATGTCACGAGCGACGCCTTCGATAAAACTCAGATCGACCGCCCCATCCGGCAGCGGCGGCGTCGGCACCGCGATGAAGATCACGTCGGACCGTTCGACTCCCTCCTTGGTGTGGGTGGTGAAACCCAGCCGGTCCTCGTCCACATTTTTCTTCACCAACTCCGCCAGTCCCGGTTCGTAAATCGGAATCCCACCCGCCTTCAGCAGGCTGATTTTTGCCGCGTCACAATCGACGCAAATCACCTGATGACCGGCTTCCGCGAAGCAAGCGCCGGTCACCAGTCCTACATAGCCGGTTCCGATGATGGTGATTCTCATGACAGGAGCGCTGGATAATGTAGTGTGTCCCGCCGGTTCAGCAAGCTCGAATCATGGGTCCTGTTTGATCAAAAACCGCCCATAAACAATGCCGGCCAGAGCGCCCCCGAGCATGGGACCAATCCAGTAAACCAGATGATTGTTCCAATGGACGCCGGCGACCGCCGGTCCGAACGTACGCGCCGGATTCATGGCCGCGCCGGTGAGCGGACCGCCAAACAGAATATCCAGAGTCACGGTCAGACCAATGGCCAGGCCGCCAATCTTCGGTGCGCGCACGTCCACCGCCGTGCCGTAAACGACGAACACCAGGAAAAACGTCAACACGGCCTCAATCAGAATCCCCTTTGCCGGAGGGATGCCGTTCAAATCGGGCGTTCCGCCGGCGACCGCTTCAACACCGCTCTGCGACGCGGTGCCCAGCAGGGTGACCAACAGGAAACCGGCAATGACCGCGCCGAGGAGTTGCGAAATCCAATACGCAATCGCCTTCCGCACCTCGATCTGTTTTCCGACCAGCAATCCCAGGGTGACGGCGGGATTCAAATGACCTCCGGAAATCCCGGCGGTGGCTGAAACCATCACCGCAATCGTCAGGCCGTGCCCGAAGGCGACGCCCAACAAGCCGGCATTGTTGTTAATCGCCCCCACTCCGATGAAAATCAGCGCAAAGGTCCCGATCAGTTCGGCGACACATGGCTTCAACAACGGCTGGTTCATGTTCATTTGGGGCCGGTCGGCGCCGCCGCGGCGGGATTCGTCGCCTTCGGATTCGCCGCCGGCAGGTTCGACAGGACGGAAGAGATCACCGCCGGCGGGGCGTTGGTTCTCGCCAGCTCCGGATGTTTGGACAACAACTGCTCGCGCCGCATTGCCGCCTCGGTGCTCCACGCCGAGGGCGCATTGGGCCGGGTCAATTCGTTGTAAACCTTCAGCGCCTGAGCCGGGTCGTTTTTGGCTTCATAAAGCCGGGCGAGCCCCAGCTTGGCTTGCGCGACCACCGCCGAGCCGGCAAACCGGCTCAACACATCCTGATAGGCCACCAGCGCTTCGTTGGTTTTGTCCAGGGCATCCCAACAGGCGGCCACGCCGAGGGCAGCCGTCGGCGCGAGCGGATTCTCCCCGTAATCACGCAAAAAGTTTTCAAACTGTGTTTTCGCCTCGGCATACTTGCTTTCCCGGAACAGCGCGTCAGCGGCGAGCAGCAGCGCCCGCTTGCCCGCACTCGTGCCGGGATGCGCGGTCGCGACCTGAAGGAAAGCCGGTGCGTTGGCTTCCGGCGCGCTCTCAGGCCGGACGCCCGGTTTGTCCACTTTGAGCAAAGCAGCGCTGGCTTCCGCCTCAGCCCGATTGCGATTCGACTGGTAAATCGCGCCGGCGGCAATCCCGACCGCAATGATCGCGGCGCAGGCGAGCAGTTTCTTCTTGTTCACTGCGGCCCAGGCCACAAACTCGATCATCCGCGTCGATTCGGTCGTTTGAGAGCTCATGATCCGGCGCGCAAATGTTTGGGACCACCGGCAAAAAGGCAAGGCCGAAATCGGTTTTCAGTTTGTCAACCTTCTTGACCGGCAGTGTCTTGATTTGGTTGTAGCGGCGGTCTGTGACCGCCGGAAAACGCGCTCACAGAGCGCCGCTACAATTTAGATTTTAAAGATTGAGACACTGCCATTCTTTTTCTTGCCAAAGCGGGAATGCATTTCCTAACTTGAAC
>QHPW01000060.1 GCA_003219675.1 Verrucomicrobiota bacterium | reverse complement strand
TCGTTGAGCCAGATGATTTGGCCCGTAGGAATTCGCACGGGAACTCTGGTGACAAAGCAGTATTCTTGCCGGGGATCGACTCCGGAACCAGCACGCGCTCCGCGGGGCGTCGCTATGCACTCCGTTCTAAAACCTCACGAATCGATGCCCAACACCAGCAATCTTCTGTTTCGCCAACAAGACGGCCTTTTCGTCGTCGTCTGTCGCCTTGCCAAGAAGGCAAGGCTGCTCTCCACTCTCTTGCAGGAGCTTCAAAGTTCTATCCACATCTTGAGGGCTTACAACCAGGCAAAATCCAATCCCCAAATTGAACACTGTGTACATCTCCTCCGCAGAAATGTGACCTGTGTCTTGAATCAGCTTGAAAATCGGAGGTGGCTCCGGCACCGCGTCAAGTGTGAACCCGACTTCAGCATCTACGCGCGCCAGGTTCATAAAACCATCACTCGTGATGTGAACGAGTGCTTTTATGTTGATTCTACTATCAATGATTTGGAGGATCTGTTTCACGTAAATGCGAGTCGGTTCCAGAAGTTCTTCGCCCAGAGTGCGACCCAGATCAGGAACGAACTGATCAAGTTTCATGCCGCCCTGCGTGAGCAGAGACCTTCGTGCCAAAGTCAGACCATTGCTATGAACTCCGCTACTTGGCAATCCAATCACGACGTCACCAGGCTTGACCTCAAACCCCGTGTTAATCTTCTTTGGATGCACGACGCCGATGCACGTTCCGACGAGGTCGAAGCCTGCCCCATCTCTCACGCCTCGGATCATTTCGGGAATTTGAGCAATTTCTCCCGCTGGTATACTGATGCCTGCCTGGCGCGCCCCTTCTCGCAAACCAACCCCGACTTCCTGCAAGAACTTTGGCGTGAGTTTCTGCACGGCGATATAATCGACCATGGAGATGGGACGAGCTCCGACGCAAAGGACATCGTTCACATTCATTGCCACACAATCGATTCCAATCGTGTCGAAACGCTCCAGTTGTTCTGCGATGAGGATCTTTGTCCCCACCCCATCCGTCGAAATTGCGATTCCAATATCAGGGCTGACCTGTAGGACATTGGCGAAATACCCAATAGGCAGCTTGACTGGCGCGGACGGGCAGAAAGAAAACGTCTGAGTTACCCACTCGGCGACTTTTTCCATACCGAGTTCTTCCTGAGCCGTGTCGACGCCAGTAGCCTTGTATGTCGTCTTGCTGCCTTTCTGCCGGTTGGTCTTAGGTGCGTCCATTACAGTGTTCTTCATCGTTTATGAAATCGGGGACGAATCTTACGTTGCGGCGATGTAGCCATGCGAGGGAAACTTATGCAATCCTGTTCGCCGGTTATGCACAACACGGTCTATTGGGGTACATCGTTGAAACTTACAATATGTTGTAAGGTCAAGGGTTGGAAAGCAGATTCTATTTGGAAGCAATCCGAAACCAACACGCGCTCCGCGCCGCGTCGCCACGCACCCCGACGCCCGTGCTGCTCGCTCTCTGCTCCGCAGGTGCGCGTTCCCGCTTGAGAACGACGCCTATCCGGCCTAAACGGCGGGGCCGCGCTCGCGGCCTGAGCGCTTGAAGTCAGGCAGGCCATTGTATGGGCGAAGGCTACTCTAGGACGGTATCGACTTTTGGAATGGTTTATGCAAGCATCACGCCCGCAACGCATGAGTCGAACCAGCAAAGCCGCAGCCTTGGCGTGCTTGGTTTTGTTGCTGGCTGCGGTTCATTCCTTGCACGCCCAGACCCTCAGTTCCAGCAAACTCAGCGCGCATCTGATCAATTCCTACACCACAGGCGTGTCGAACATCGTCGCCGGACACCCGCGCGTGTTGAAGATTCTCGATCTTGGCTCCGGCATGTTGCAGGCCGCGCGGGCTTACAAGGCCGGCACGCCGAACGGCAGGATCATCCTGCGCATTTACACGCCCAGGAGCTACCCGATCACGGACGATCCGGCGGCTGACGCGACGAATTTCTGGACGAGCGTGTTGCAACCGCCGTTGAACGGGTTGTCGGCGTCCGATCAGGCGTTGATTGATTATCTGGAAGGACCGAACGAAGGCGACAGCACGCCGACGTGGCAATCGCTCCAGACGGCGCAATGGTTCACGACGTTTTGGACCCATCTGTCGCCGTTGATCGCGTCGGCGGGATTCAAGCCGTGCATCGGCAGCATCGCGGTGGGCAACCCGCCGGGGACACCGAGCCAGATTCAAAGTAATATTTCCACGTTTGTGCCGGCGTTGCGCCAGGCGAAGAGCCTCGGCGGCGCCTGGAGTTATCACGCTTACACGATCAATTACACGACCGACACGGGCGTGGAGTATTACTATTCGCTGCGTTACCGGCAGTTTTACAGCCAGTTCGCGTCGCAGTATCCCGACCTGGCGGATATGCCGCTGATCCTGACCGAAGGCGGCGTGGACCAGAGCGGCACGCCGTCGACCTCCGGCTGGCAGGCGCGCGGCACGGCGGCGGATTATGAGCGATGGCTGAACTGGTTCGATCATCAACTCGCGCAGGACGGCTACGTGCTCGGCTGCACCTTGTTTGAAGTCGGCAATCCGAGCGGCTGGTCGTCCTTCGATCTGGAGCCAATCGCGGGTTGGCTCTCAGATTTCCTGACGATACCGGCGAATGTGCCACTCGCGCCGACCGGTCTCGTTGGCGTGGCGACGAATGGCACCGCGCTGCTCACGTGGACCTCCGCGCCGCTGAACCCGACAACTTACAACGTCAAACGCTCACGCACGAGTGGCGGGCCTTACACGATCATTGGCACCAACATCACTGAGGGCGTCAAAATGACGACTTACACGGACACGGCAGTGACCAACGGCGGCACTTATTACTACGTGGTGTCGGCGGTGAATGCCGCGGGCGAAGGGCCAATCTCAAGCCAGGTCGCTGTGGCTGTGCCGAACACGAGTCTGCCGGATGTCATTGTCACCGCGGTGACCTGGGCGCCGAACCCTGCGTTCGCGAACAACAACGTCACCTTTCGCGCGACAGTGAAGAACCAGGGCACTGCCCCGACGCCGTCGGGCGTGACCCTGGGAATCGGGTTCAGCATGGACGGCGGTCCGAACGTGACCTGGTCAGGTGGCTACACCAGAGCGATCTTGCCGGGCGCATCCGTCATCCTGACGGCGGACGGAGGCCCAACGGGTTCGAGCACCTGGAAAGCGACACCCGGCATGCACACGCTCACCGCGACGGCGGACGACATCAATCGCTTCCCGGAAAGCAACGAGGGCAACAACGCGATGAGCGTCAACCTGGCGATTTCATCTGCGCCGCCGAAGATCAGTCAAATCAATGTCGCGACCAACAACACCGCCAGTTTCACTTTCAGCTCGACCGTCGGCATTCAATATCGCGTTCAATTCAAGAACGACCTGGACGCTTCACAATGGTCGGACCTCGGCTCAGACATTGTGGCGAGCTCGAACACGGTTTCGGTTTCGGACAATTTGGGCGGACTGTCACAGCGGTTTTATCGTGTGCTGCAATCGAATTG
>QHPW01000296.1 GCA_003219675.1 Verrucomicrobiota bacterium | reverse complement strand
TGCCGTTTCAGACCGCTATTCTGCTTCCATTGAAAGAAACAAACTGCGGCCAGCACGACAGCAGTGAGCAAAGGAAAACCCGCGAATTTACTTTTCATACAATTTTGAATTTTTACGAATGCCCGATTGGCTCCCATCATTCATATTGTCTCGAAATGGTCTCTTCACACTCATACATGCGCCGCTGCCGGGCCAAACCCGACAGTTACGCTTAACCGACGACTCCAATACGCAGGCCTCGACGCACGGTTACAGGCGAACCATCGGCGATGAACGCCGAGCTTGGCGGCGCATTCAGAAACCCGGCAAACCCGCGACCGTAGACCTCCGCGGCATCGCAGTCCAACCGAGCGCCGTCTGCCCGCCACACATTCCAGCGAGGATGCTCCACTTGATACTCGACGGTTCCGCCGTCGCGCTGTCGCACGTAACCCCAGTAATGTTCCGTGATAAAGGCCTCCTCCGAAGATTCGTCCGGAAGATAAGGAGCACCCGAAAACTCCACCGCAATACCGTTCCATTTCTCCCGATAGAGCCATTCGTACTTGGCGAGTCCTGAAATCTCGGCCTGTGCCTCAGGAAGTTGAATATCGTGGCGCATCGGCAGCGCGACGTAGTTCTCGTTATAGACACGACGCGCCACCCAGGCGATGGCTGCCCGCGGAACGATTTCCTTGATGAAAACAACGCCGCGACGCCATTGCTTGGGAGCTTTTCGGCGAACGTAGAAGCGCAAGTTGACTTCGTCGAAGTCCCGATGAAACGGGAGCGCCAGCCCCAGCAGGCGGGTATGCGTAAACCGAAATCCCACCAGGCTGACGAAGGTTTTCCCGCTCCAGGACTCGAGCTCCGTTCCCGCCGGCACCAGAGGTAAGAGCAGCGCCGGATCGATCTGGTAGTTGAGCATCGCGAGAAAGCGCCACTCAGCCGTGAGAAATGGAGACGGCTGCGGTGTCATGTTTGAAAATCTGACTGTTGTGGCGGCGTTGCCTGACGTCAGGTCCTCGATGTTACTCATCGGCAATCATTGGACCGCGGCTAAAACGTGGACGATTCCCAAGAGACTGAACCATGCCACCACAAACCAATCACCGCGTCGTCGGCCAAGATAGAGCTGCGTGGCCGCTCGGACAAACCAGAACGCGGCAATCCAACCGGCGACCAGCGCGCCTGCGGTTGTGCCCAGCCAGAAGTTCGCGAGCAGATCGTAAACTCCAACGGAGAGAATGGTGAAGCTCACTCAATGGTTCATGACACAAACGACTCCATACAGGTCCGAACGCTTGAAGTCGTATCGGTAAAACCAGAGCCGGAACGGCGGCAGGGGTGGTCCTTCACCCGATAATGCCGCGCGAAACCCGAAACGCTCCGGAAAGGTGAAGTGTAGTACCCCGAGCACGACTGAGAAGGCTCCTGCGGCATAAACGAAGATTCTGACGAATGTCATGCTTCGGGAGGGCGTTGCTTGCGCATCGGAATCGCAGAGCCACAGGCGCCGGTTGCACAGGAGCGACCGAACAGTCGCCGTAGCCGCACTCGATAACGCGCGAACACCGCATAGAGCCCGTCGAAGAACCATCCCAGCACCGGCCAGCCCGCCGGTGCCAGCAGCCACCCCAAACCCACCGCCCGGTAAGCCTTGACTCTATTTGGCATCATCACAAACAAACGCTTCTTTCTCGCCGCCGCGGGTCCCGAGTGCAACCGATCACACACTTGCCCATTTCAGCGATGACGGCGTCAAGATTCGATGCCGATGTGATTTCCAGATCGACGTTCAGGAAACAGGGTTTCATTGCGTGAATCCTTAAGGCGCTGAGATGGACCGCATAGTTTAAGCTCAGACAGAGTGACGTAGTCCCGTCCATCGCTCAAATGGGGTTTCAAAATATGAAAGTTAATGCCGGACCTTCTCCCATTTGGTCAACTTGCCGTCGGCGCCAAAAGTCAGACGCAAATATTGCCCCGAGGGAGCCGTGCCGATGGTCTGACCCACGCCCACCGCGCTGCCGCCGCTGTAGAAGCCGGAGCCGAC
>QHPW01000295.1 GCA_003219675.1 Verrucomicrobiota bacterium | reverse complement strand
GATTTTGCGATAGCTTGTTATCCGGGACATCTGTGGAATGAAGATAAGGGGTTTGTGTTGAATCCGAATGTTCCTGTCACCAGCAATACGCCACCGACATTTTTGTTACATGCGGAGGATGACCACGTGGACGATGTTGAACAGTCGCTGGTTTATTACATTGCGCTGAAGAAGGCTGGGGTGCTTGTGGAGATGCATTTGTATGCGCAGGGCGGACATGCGTTTGCCCTGCGGCGCACGAAGTTTCCGATTACGGAATGGGCCTGGTTGGTGGAGACATGGCTGGGAACAATTGGTATGACTTCAAACCCAAATCACTGATGAGGTTGGGGACAGATTTTTTGACCGCGGGCCACGCGGAATACGCGGATTCTTTTCGTGTATTTGGCGTGTTTGGCGGGTTACATTTCCAGCGCAGCGACCAGAGATTTTTGAAGATATGAACACATCGCCGTACCAGCCGCTAGAGGCAACCGGCGTCGGCACCAGGGATTGGCCTTGGAGTTTTAGGTTTGCGCCGTCAGTACTCGACGGTGCCTCAGTTGAGCGTTCGACAAACCCTAAATGAATGACACAGCAACAGTTAAAATATTCCTTGTCCATGGCGATCCTGCCTCCGTTAAGACGGCTGAAATCTCGAATTGGACCGGAAAGGCAGTATCGGGTCCACGATCCCAATTAGAGATTGTTCTGCAAAGAGAGGAAGCAGGCAAGCCAGGGGTTTATTTTCTGACGGGCATTAATTCGGAGACAGGCAAGGAACGGGTATACATAGGAGAGGCCGAAATCATCCGATCACGGATAAAGGGGCATCTCGAACGGGACTTCTGGAAGACAGTCTCGTTTTTTGTCAGCAAAGACGAGAATCTCACCAAGGCGCACATCAAATATTTGGAGGGCCAACTAATCGAAAGGGCCAAAAACGCAGGACGATACGAGTTGGAGAACGCCAACTCCAGTGGTTCCCATCTGCCGGAGTCAGACTCCGCCGATATAGACGTATTTCTGGCTCGCATGGAACAGCTCCTTCCCGTTCTCGGACAAGACTTCCTAAAGCCGATTTCCAAGCCAGAGAAGAAAGCGATGAAGGCCAATCTGCTTTACTGCGAGATCAAGAATGTTAGGGCGACAGGCAAGCAAACGGAGAATGGATTCGTGGTTCTCGCGAATTCCGAGGCGGTTCTTGCGGAAAGGCCATCGACTCAAAAGTATCCTTATCCCGCGATTCTGCGCTCTCAGCTTTTGAGTGAGGGAGTTCTGGAGAAGAGTAAGGATAGGCTGACCTTCAAGAAGGATTACGAATTCTCTAGGTCGCCATGACAGTCTCAAGTCAGTCAAAATAATTCACGCCGCCTTTGACAAACATACCCGCCCCCAAAAGGCGTCGCCGGCGTTCCGCGCCGCAAGGGCAGACAGTGAAAAGAATTATTTTCGTCAGGCCGCGGGAGTTTCCCGAGGTTTCAGGAAGGATCGCGCCGCCCACGCAAACGCAGCCAGCGCCACAAACGTGACCGTCAGAACCAGGACTCGCACACCCCACGATGCGGGGCGGGCGGCTGACGCTTCCAGACCAATCCTCAAATCCGCCCAGGCGTCCACCACCACGGCGCGCTTGAAGGTGAGCAGGCGGCCTTGCTCCGGAATGGAAGCGCGCATGGCGGCCGGGCTGCTCACCGCCGCCTCTTGTTGCTGGATGAGACGCTGGGCCAGGCGCATCAGGGCGGCGTTTTCCTCCGGCGAATTCCGGTCGATGATCGCTTTGACGTCCTGCTGCGAGTAGTTGAGGTCCTTGCGACCGCGCAGGTCGCGGAGTTTGTTGCCCAGCGCATCGGAGGTGCCGGCCACGGAGGCCTGGCGCACGTTCAGGCCCACCAGCGCCTGCTGGAGCTTCAGATTGTTGAGCTGCACCCGGGCGTCTTCGTTGAACGCGTCGTCGCCCTGGCTCAGACCGTAGGCGGCCTGGAAGGCGCGGCGGGCTTGTTGCGGGTCGCCTTGTTCGAGCGCGGTATTGCCCAGCGCCAGCATCTGCTCGGCTTCCCTGGTTTTCTCGCGTTGGGCGCTGGCTTCGTTGTCCAGATAGGTCTGCGCGTCGATGGCGGCCGTGCGCGGCACGATTTGCTCCTGGTGCAACTGCAACGAGCCGGTCCAATCCTTGAGCTGCCATTTCTCGTTGAGATAAACGCGCCAGGTGATGTTCTCCAGCGGCAGATCGAATTTCGGCGCCAGAAGCTGCAGATCGAGCGCGCGCGCGTTCCCCGCGCCAATCCGGCCGCTGTAGAACAACTCGACCGGCAGGGCCTTCCCGCTCCGGGACTGCTGTTCCAGCGGAATCAAAATCCGATCCTCCTCGCGCCACGGCCAGACGCCGTTCTGGTTGACGAACGCGAACCAAAAGCGCGCGTCCTTCGGCAGGGTGAGGTGAAGCAGACGTTTGTCGCCGGGAAGCATTTCCAGGCGCGCGTGCGTGAGCATGACGCCGTCGTCTGAAATCACGGAAGTGAAGGTGATATTGTTCACGCGCGCGGGCAGGAGCCTGGCCGCTTCGTGTCGCTCGAGCTTCAACGGGAGTTGGAAGGACGGGTCAACCAGGCGATAAGCATAGTTGGCCGATGCCGTTTGCAAATCCTGCTGGAGCGCGCGCGGGATGCTTTGCCACTCGGCGGGCTGAAGCGCGGCGGGCAGGCTGTCCACACGCGCCTGCAGGCGCCCGCCGGACTGCAGGCTCACGAAGCCGCGTTGCAGGTTCACCTCGGCGGCCTGCACACCGCGCAGGGAGGTCTCGGCAGCCTGCCCGGGGATGAGCGTCTGGTAGCTCAGTTGCAGCAGATACTGGCCGATGACGCGCCGGTGCAATTTCACTTCCCACTCCTGCAACCCGTTGGTGACAGCGCCCGTCAGCGGCAGAAAATCCGAAACCTGATCGCCCTGGAAACGCACGCTCTCGCAGTTCGTCGGCAGGAACACGCGCAACTCCTTCAGGCCGGTGTTCTCGATCTGATATTGCAGGTTCGCCGCCACCTTGATCTGCGCTTCGTTGATGGTGGCGTGCTGCAGGCTGGTCACTTGAATCCAGGGATCGACCTGCTCGATGTCGAGCGCGAGGTTCCACGGCGTTTGCAGCAGGCGAAACGCCAGGACGCCCTTCTGTCGGATGCCCGACTTTTGCGGGTCCAATTGCGTGACACCCTCGCGCGTCGCAACCTGCAAGCGCATTCCTTGCTCCGGCACAATCAGCAGTGTTCCGCGTTGCTTGCTCGCTTCGCGCACGATCAGGCGCGGTACCGGCCAGGCATTGGTCGCTCTCACGCCCGGTCCGGCCAGACTGACGGCAAACTGTTGTTGGCCCTCGGTCTTGCCGCGCAACTGCAGGGTGATCACCCGCCCCGCGTCGGTCTTCAACTCGGTCCAATGGCTCAAGACCGCACCGCTGATGGACTCCACGTCCAGCCCGGCCGGCAGCAGAAAGCTGAGCCGGAAAATCCCGGCGCGTGTGATGTCCACCGCCAGGTTGGCGGCGAGCACAGAGCGGTCTTCACCGAGCGAAAGCGTATCCTGCGTTTCGACCCGGACGTCCGGCTCCACCGCAGAGGCCTTCAAGGTGGCGATCCCCCGGACATCCGCGTAACGGAAGGCGCGGCGCACCGTGAGTCCGGGGACTTGCGTCTGGAGCGATTGCGCCACCGTGCCTGGAAAATCCTCGAGGTTGATAGGCGAAAACGCGTCCGCGCTCATGGTGTCGAGCTGCACTTCGTTGCCCGTGGCCACGCCCAGCAGACCGATCTGGCCGGCGGCGTTGGCGACGGACACCAGCCCGAGCGATTGCTCGAACGGCAGCGGTCCGGTGACGATCTGCGACCGGATGACGAGAGCAAACGGACGCGACTGCGGCGGGTTGAGGTTCACACGCAGCTTTCGGGTGTCAGGATCGAACCGCCACAGAGACAGGATTGAAGGATGGGTCTGCACCGGGAGTCCTGTTGCAGGGTCAACCCCGCCGGCAGGCGCCGCCGGGTCAAGAACGTCGCTGACGGTGGCTGGGCCGGGCACGTCGAAAACAAGCTCGCTTAATTCACCCTGGGCGGGCCGGATGGCGGCATAGTGCGCGCCTTCGATCACGCCCGCCGAAGGCACAAAGAGCTGGTAAAGCTCCGCGTAAAACACCGGCTTCTCGCGCTTCACCTCGCGGCTGCGCGGCTTCCAGCCAATCCAGGCGTCGTTGGCGGGCGAAAGGACCAGCGTCGCGACGGTGTTGCTCCCCGCGGCGTCACGCTGGATTGACACGGCCTGCGGCGAGAGGACATCCACGTCGAGATTGACAAGGGTGAGATTGAGTTCATTGATCAACCCGTATTGAGTGGGCAAAGCGAAGCCGCTCTCCGCATCTTTTCTGGTCACCGCCAACTGGTATTGCACCTCCACGTCGAACATGCCGCTTTCCTGCGCGACCAATGTCCGCGCGTGTCTGGAATCGGCGGGAGCCTGCACCAGCTTGAGCGATCTGGCAGGAAAAGTAACCTGCGTCAGAACTGCCGGATCGAATAACAAGGGCAGCCTCTGGCCTTTTACTGCCCGCCACCGGATTTTGGCCGTGGCCAGCGCGAATTTCTCTTCGATACGAATGTTCTGGGTGACGGACTCGGCGAGTGGCAGGTCTCCGGACAGCAGCGCAGGTCCGGCGCTTGCCGTGTCTGATTGCACCGAGGCATAAGATGAGGCGGTCCAGCTTAACCACGTCAGGCCGCCCAGCAACAATGCAGCCATGCCGGGCGCGGCACTGCTCTGCCTCGTCGGCGGACGCGTGGGCTCCGGTTTGCGCGGTAGTCGCCAGAGTTGGCGCAGCGCAGGTATCGCGAGGTGTAACAACAGGAATGCCACCAGGACATATAGAAATGCCGGCACGCCGTTGGGCCAGCGCAGCGCCGCCCACGCCAGCAGCGTCCAGCCGAGAATCCAACCCAAGGGTTTGAACGCCCGTCTTTCCGTCATCCACCCGTACACCCATACCGCCAACGCCAACAACGCGGGCCAGATATAACCGGCAAACTCGATCGCCGAGGTCTTCTCCGCGACGTTGCCAACCTCGATGCTGAGGGCGCTGCCGGCCTGTTGCACCGGTGCCAGGAAGGTCACGTCGCGCGGCACTTCGTTGTTCTGCTGCCCGGCCATGCTGCCGAGGTTGATGAACGCGGCGACGGCCATGGCGAACGAGACGAGGCCGAGCAGCGCTCCCGAAAGATGGCGGGCGCTGAATTTGTAAACGTCCTTGCGACCCGCCCAGCGCCACAGCACCAGGGAGATTCCGACCAACATCGAAGCGGCGAACACCAGGGTCATCGCGCGTTGTGTCTGATCTCCCGTGAACAGGCGCGCCAGCGCGGCAAAGCCGGACACATCGGCAACGCCGCCCGCCGGCAGCAGCGAACCTTTGCGATAGACCAGCCGCTGGCCGGTGTCCGGCTCCAGTTTCCATTCCGCGAACATCAGCGGCGCCATCACAATCGGCGCGGCAACGTTCACCCGCTTCGGGTTGTTCGACCGCGCGGCCAGTTTCAAGTCCAGCCTCAACACCGCGTTCGGGTCGGCGCGCTGCGGCAACGGAATCAAATTTACCTTTGCGTCTGTCACCGGCACGACCGCCGCGCCATTGACTGTGGCGGACCACAACTGCGTCCCTTCGGGCAGCGTGAGGTGGAAGTGCGGATTGCCTCGATTCTTCACGAAGTAACGCACATCGGTGAGCACCTGGCCCTGCTTCGAGATGCGGGTCGCAAGCATCGCGCGGTCCACCACCTGGCTCAGCGAATCGCCTTGCGCGAGCGGGCTGAGCGCGAGTCTGAGATTGAACGGCCGCGAGGTGTAACGGTATGCCGCGAGGACAGGCGCATCGAAAAAGAGACGGTATTCCGGCGGCACCTCGCCTGTTTCGAGCGGCAGCAGGCCGGGCGAAACGTCCGCGGGCTTCACCTGGAACTGGTAGGCGCTGATCACGAGCGTGTGACCCTGCTCCGATTGGGCGTCGAGCGGCCGGGCGCCTGTGAACGCGAGCGTCTCGCCTTGGGTTTTGAACGGCCGTTCGTACGTTGCCAGCAGGGTATAGCCGCCGGACACGGGCGTGTGCAACAGCACGACGTAGCCGTTGGTGGTCTTTTGCCAGTTGCGGATGTCTTTGCCGGTGAATTCGACGTTGAAATATTCGTCCGAAAGCTCGACGCGCAGCGCGCTCACCGGCGCACCGGACACCAGGTAATTCATCACGCTGCTGCCGTAGGCGATCCCTTCGCCGATGGAAAAGAGGTGGAACCCATCGACCTGCACGGTCTGCGCCAGCCGTTCCACGCGCAGGGTTGCCTGCCAGGCCGGTTCACTGATGCGGAAGGCCGATTGAATGCCTGCCGTCTTGCGCGGGAAAAAGGCCGTGGCGATCTCCGTCAGCGATTGCGCGCGCTCGAGCGTCAGGCGGAAACCCGTGTCCGCCGACACGCCGACATGCCCGCGCACGGACTTCGCCCTGGCGACTTCGATGCGCGGCAGGGTCCAGTTGGTTGCGCCGAGCGCCTGGTTTCGTTCCAGGCGAAGCTGGACGGCCTGCCGGCTGGACACAGGCTGGCCGTAAACCAGCCGCAGCTCGGCGTCGGGCTGGTTCGACGGCTCGCGCAGGAAGTAATCGCTCAAGCCCGATGCGTTGAGTCGGGCGACGACGTAGCCTTTGGGCACGCGAAGGACCAGCTCGCGCAACGGCGCTTCGCGGATGTCCAGCTCGATGTCCGCGTCAATCACCAGCTCGTTATCGCCGAGGTGATAGCCCACAACCTGGGACACGCTCAACTCAG
Organism: Verrucomicrobiota bacterium; assembly: GCA_003219675.1. Lineage (GTDB taxonomy): Bacteria > Verrucomicrobiota > Verrucomicrobiia > Limisphaerales > AV2 > AV2. Next base: position 812 of record QHPW01000295.1, on the reverse strand, counting down.
GCAGGATTTGGTCGGCCTGAATTCTCAGGGCAAAATCAGCGCCGGAAAACCGATAGGCGAACTGCTGGCCGGGCGCAGAGCCGAAGAGCGCTTTGTTCCGCTCAGGAAACTGGTCGGGTGAAATTTGCGACAGCCCGCTCGCCTGGACGACCTCGAGGCGGACCGCGCCTTCGTTGACGATTCGAATATAGCCGGCGAACCGCGTGGCGCCGTCCGGCCGCAGCCGGGTCGCATCCGCTGCCTGCGGGAAGGCGCCCAGCGCCGTCTGCATCTGCACCTGGAGCGCAAATTGGTCCTTCTGCGGCTGGTTGAGCTGAACCACCAGGCGGCGCTCGGTGGAATCCGGCACCGGCTCGACGTTCCACGCGAGGACCTGGTCGCCTTGAACCCGGGTGACTTGACCAGCGCCGCGCAGCAGCAGCGCCACACGGTTCAATTCACCTTGCATCACCCTGAAATCCAGGAGTGCCACCTGGCGCATCAACCCTGGACTGATGCTGATCTGCGACAGCATTTCTGCTGCGTAGAAAAGTTTGCCGCGGGCCTCGGGCCGCGCCTCTTTCCAGGACAGTTTCACTGCGCCGTCCGACGGCAGGTAGCTCAGGAAATCGTTGCCTTTGCGCTCGGGCCGCGCTGCGCCGGTGAATTCAAATTGCGTGTCCTCACCGAGACCTTGCAGCACGATTGGTTGCACCGCGCCCGGCGCGATTTGAAAGTCCACGGCGTTCCAACCGCTGCTTTGGCGCACCGCCGCGTTGAACTTGAGCTGAATGGGAAAATCGCCGGCGCGATCAAACGTCAGCACGTAACCG
>QHPW01000294.1 GCA_003219675.1 Verrucomicrobiota bacterium | reverse complement strand
TTTGGAACAGATCGCCGAACGAGCAGGCTTTCCTCACGTCGAGTATCTCAGTGTCGCGTTTCGGCGCGAAGTGGGCATGCCGCCGAGCCGGTTCCGCGCCCAGAACCGCCCCTGAACCCGGCGTGATAGCATCCGCAAAAAGCTAAACAAAAATACGTGAAATCTCATTGCGACGCCCTGCCGTGCAGTTCATCCTGATGCCAACATGCCGTGCTGTGATATGAATCAGAAGAATGTGTCTGATCAGACCGGAGAGCTCCGAAAGCACCCCCACGCATTCACTCTTATTGAGCTTCTGGTCGTCATCGCGATCATTGCGATTCTCGCCGCCTTGTTGCTGCCGGCCCTGGCGAGGGCAAAAACAGATGCCATCCGGATAAAATGCGCCAGCAACATCAAACAATTGGGACTCGCCATTCGGATGTACGCGGACGACAACCGGGATCGGTTCCCGGATTGCACCGGGGCGGTCTGGCCCTGGGACCTCCCCGCCAAGGCGGCCAACGCCTTTGTCATTAACGGTGGAAAGCGGAGCATCCTCTACTGTCCCGCCTTTTGGAAACAGAATGACGACGAGTTGTGGAGATTTACCACCGGCCAGGCGAGCGAAGTCGCCACCGACAATGCCCAGGGGTACCGCGTCATTGGTTACGCGGTTGCATTTCGGGGATCCGGACGAGTCAAGATGACCAATATCACCGAGTCCATGAACCCGGCGCCATGGCTCATGCCGGACGGTTCGTTCCTGGACCCAGGACCTGCTGAACGTGTGATCGTGGCCGACGCCACCCTTTCCAACAATGGAAACGAGGTCAACCGGTCGGTGAATCGCTACACAGGCATTCGCGGCGGCTGGTCCAAGCCGCACGATACGGCGCACTTGCAAGGAAAGATGCCAAGCGGCGGCAACATGCTGTTCCTCGACGGGCACGTGCAGTGGCGCAAGTTTCCGGTCATGCACATACGAACGAACGGTACCGAGCCGCATTTCTGGTGGTAAGCCTCCGCGCTCTTGATCGGCGCCGATGACGACCCGCCGAACCGCTCAGGCCAGGATCGAGAGCAGGTAGCGCAGTTCGTCGGTCACCTGCGCCGGGTCGTCCAGCGTCTGCGCGATTTCCTGTTTCACCAGCTCGCGAAACTGCCTGCGCAGCCGGTGAATCGCCACCTTCACCGCGCCCTCGTTCGTGCCAAGTTGCGCGGCGGCGCCGGCCTGCGACCGGTCCTCCACGTCTCCGGTCAGCCACGCTTTCAGGACGTCGAACTGACGCGACTTGCCGGCCCGCGCGTGCTCCGAGGCGAGCGCCTTCAACACCCGATCCAGAATGGTCAGGGCCCACTGGCGGTCAAATTCCTTCTCGAATCGTGGCGTTTGCGGATCGGGCGGATCGGTGCCCGGCGAGGTGTCGGTTTCCGGCTTCAGCCGAACGTGCTCGTGCTGCCCGCCGCGCCGGGCAGCGCCTTCGCGATCGTGCGCGTCGGCGAGAAAATGTTTTACCGCGCCGAGCAAAAAGGAGCGAAAACGTCCGCGCTGCGCGTCCGCGCCGGAAACACCGTTTCCTCCCAACAGCCGTGAAAAAAAATCGTGCGTCAGGTCGCGGGCGCGGTCGTCGTCGCGCGTCCAACTTCGGACGAAGGCGAGCACTGGCTGGTAATACGCTTCACACAAGTCGCTGAGCGCCGCGCGCGCATCCGGCGACTCGCCGCGCGCGGCCAGCACACGCGTCCATTGAGTCGTGGCGAAGACTGCGGGGCGCGACGTGTCGTTGGATGCGCTCACGGCTTTCGTTCAGATTGAACCATCGCGGCAGTGAAACGTTTAGCGGCCAGCCGCCTCTGTTGGAGTCGCGGGAAACTTGCCGGCGCCTTTTCGCGCCAGTCCGAATACAGGCAATACGTCACACTGGCTGAGCACCCAAAGCCCGGCGATGAACAAAAGATTCTGCGCCAATCCCGCCGCGACGAAGATAACCGTGGGCGGTTGCAAAAATCGAATCTGCCAGAGGCGTTGTACGCCTCCGATGATAAACTCCTGCATCGTCCAGAAGCTTCCAAATCCGAATATCCCGATGCTCAGCGCAAACCAATTCGTCGCCAATGCCACTGAGCGCCACGCCCGACTTCGGGTGAGCAATGCGACCCCCGTGACAAGCGCAAACGTTCCGGAATGGAAGACAAAACGGGACGGCGTCTTTTCCAGCACGCTGATGAGAACCGGCAGCAAGCCTCCGACGAAGAACAAAAGCCGCGCCCGCTTCAACCAAGCAGGGAGGGTGACTGGCACTTCGGCAAGAACGTGTCTTCTTGAGTCAGCCCACGCGAGCCATCCGCTCAAACCTATGCAACCGAGCAGCGCGAGCCCGTCAGTTCCCAATTCCATCTCGCCATTTGTCGGAAAACCGAAAGGTCCGCCCGGCAAGGCAGCGGACGGCGGCATGAATCGCATCGCGCCAATTGTCGGCAAACTAAAGGAACCGACGGCGGGCGATAATATGACGCTCAGCAGATTGGCCGTGATGACCAGCAATGTTGCTGAGGCCATTAAATACAGAATGCCGTCCAGCGATAGGGACGTTTGGGCGCCGGGTCGGGTGACGGATGGTTGCGGCGCAATTCCAAAGGGAGCAAGCAGTCGCTGCCAGTACTTCCAGACCAGCCAGAGGGAATAACCGAAGAGTCCACAAACAAGGGTGACAATCATTTTTCCGCCGAGATTGTAGGGCGCTTGCCAGGCAAGCAACAATTCCGACAGTAAATCACCAATCTTCCCCAATAACGGAGCGGCTCCGTACCCCAACGCAATGACCAGTCCGAGCAATACCAACGGTTTTATTTCGGGACTTATCCTTAACCGAGCAACGTCAGGTCCGGCTGTCGTTGCAGTTTGATTTGAAGCCGTTTGAGGATTCCCTTCCTTTGAAGCCGTCTCCACCTCGGTTTTCATTTCGCCGGCGCTCTGCTGTCGGCGTTCGCGTTCCTTTTCCAGCGCCTTCAGCACCACTTCATCCACCTGCGCATTGACCGGAGTTTTAGCGGAAGGCGGAGCGAAGCGTCCCAGCGGCAGTTCGCCGGTGAGAAGTTCGTAAAACACGACGCCGAGCGAGTAAATGTCCGCGCGATGATCCACCTCGGCCGGTTTCTCAATTTGTTCCGGCGCCATGTAATGCGGGGTGCCGAGCGCCGCGCCGCTGGCGGTGATGCCGCTCGCCGGCTGATCGGCGCCGACCATTTTGGCGATGCCGAAGTCGGCGATCTTCACCCGGCCCTTCGTGTCGAGCAGGATGTTCTCCGGTTTGATGTCGCGGTGGAGGACGCCTTCGTCATGCGCGTATTGGAGCGCCTCGCAAACCTGCGGGACGATCGCCAGCGCCTGTCCCGGCGTGAAGCGGCTCGCGCGCATTGCCTGCCGGAGGTTGACGCCATCCACAAATTCCATGAGCAGGTAAAAGAAGCCGTTGGCCTGGCCGAAGTCGTAAACGCTGACGATGTTCGGATGATTCAAGCGCGCCAACAGCCGGCCTTCACGGGCGAAACGCTCGGCAAACGCCGGGTCCCCGGCGAACGCCTGGGGCAGGATCTTCAGCGCCACATCGCGATCAAGCTTTGGTTGACGGGCGCGATAGACAAATCCCATCCCTCCCTGGCCGATGAGTTCAACGATTTCAAGCTGCGGAAACGCCGCGACCAGCGAATGGATGGAAGGCGGCGCGAGCCGTTTGTCGGGCGTTGCGCCGGCGCCGGTCGTTGCGGCGGCGCCCGCCAGCAGGCATTTGGGACACAGCCCGCCTGGCGCATTGTCGGGAATGGGCGACCCACAGCGCGGACAGGTTTTGGATTCGTTGCTCATGCCTGCGGTTTCCTGAGGGATCGTAAGGACAAGGTTACTGGGAATTTTGCGTCAAAGCCACCTATTACAGTAGTGGCACGGGCGTCCCGCCCGTGCGTTTCTGGTAGGCGACAGCGCGGCGCCGGCCACAACACACGGGCGGGACGCCCGTGCCACTAGCCGCAAACTGCATGTCATTTTGCCCTTGAGCGGCCAGGCATAAACCCGCAAAAGGAGAGCCGGCAATTCAATGAAACCCTACTGGCACGGCGTATTCCCCGCCATCACCACCCAAATGAAAAAGGACGGCGCGCTCGACCTCGATTCCACCGCGCGCCACGCGGACGTGCTTATCCAGTCGGGAGTCGCCGGCATCATTTTCCTCGGATCGCTCGGCGAGAATCAAGCGCTCACCCCGGACGAAAAACGCCGCGTGATCGAAGCGATGGTCAAGGCGGTCAACCGTCGCGTGCCGGTGCTCAGCGGTGTCGCCGAGAGCAGCACCGCTGAAGCGTGCCGTTACGCGCGCGATGGCGAGCGGCTCGGCCTCGACGGTTTCATGCTGATGCCTGCCATGCTCTACAAAGGCGATCCGCGTGAGACACTGGCGCATTTCCGGACCACGGCGAAGGCGACTGGCCTGCCGATCATGATCTACAACAACCCGATCAGCTACGCCAACGACATCACGCCCGAAATGTTCGCCATACTGGCGGACCAGAAAAACTTCGTCGCGCTCAAGGAAAGCTCCGGCAACACCCGACGCATCACCGACCTGCGCAACACCGTCGGCGACCGATACGCCATCTTCACCGGTGTGGACGACCTGGTGCTGGAATGCGCCGTCCTTGGCATTGACGGTTGGGTGGCGGGGAGCGGGATCGCCTTCCCGGCCGAGAACCAGTACTTCTGGGACCTGACGCGCCGCGGCGAATGGGACAAGGCGCGCGCGATTTACCGGTGGTTCACGCCGCTGCTGCACCTCGATACGCACGTGAAGTTCGTGCAATACATCAAGCTGGCGCTGCAGGAATGCGGCCTGGGCGCCGAATGGGTCCGCGCGCCGCGTTTGCCGCTGGCGGGCGAGGAGCGACAGCAGATTTTGAAAGTCATTCACGACGGCATCGCGAAACGGCCAGCGGTCGTGAGGCGTGCCGTTCGATTGATGCGTTGACAACGCGCGATTGACCAATGACAACTGACAGCCGTTATGAGTCCACTTGCCAATCAGATCGCGGTTGTGACCGGCGCGGGGCGCGGCATTGGGCGCGCCATCGCGCTGAAATTTGCCGCGGCAGGGGCGGACATCGTTTGTGTCTCACGCACGGCGGAGAATTCCGGAAAGGTGGCTGGCGAAATCCGCGTTCGTGGCCGCAAGGCGTGGGCTCATGCCGTGGATGTGGCGGATTCGAAAGCGGTCGCTGACGCCGGCGAGAAAATCCTGGCTGAAACCGGTCGGGTGGACATCCTGGTCAACAACGCCGGGGTTACGCGCGACGGTTTGCTGATGCGGATGAGCGAGCAGGACTGGGACACGGTCCTGGACACGAACTTGAGGGGCGCGTTTCTGTTCACCCGGGCGTTCGCGCGCGGGTTTATCAGGCAGCGTTCCGGACGGATCATCAATATTTCCTCGATCATCGGCCTGATCGGCAACGCCGGCCAGTGCAACTACGCCTCCCGCAAAGCCGCGCGCATCGGGTTTACCAGGTCCGTCGCCCGCGAACTCGCCTCGCGCGGCATCACCGCGAACGCGCTGGCGCCCGGATTTATTGAGACGGACATGACGGCGGATTTAAGCGAGGAGGTGCGCAAGGAATTATTGCAGAAAATTCCTTTGAACTCCTTTGGGCAACCGGAGGACATCGCCAACGCGGCGCTGTTTCTGGCCGGTCCGGAGGCCCGTTACATCACCGGGCAGGTGCTTACCGTGGATGGCGGCATGGTGATGTAAATAGGACTGGACGACGGGAATTCGCGCCGATAGAGAAGGGATGAAACCAGATGAAAAACCGTGATTTTTTGCGCCAAACCCGGCGCCGGCAACGCGGAAACTTTTTTGCCATTCAGGGCTTGACGCCTTTCGGAGCGTCGCTTAGACACACATCATCAAAACGAAACGGAGAAACCCATGGCAGCTGAAAAAACAATCGAACAAAGAGTGAAGGCGATCATCACCGAACAACTCGGTGTGAATCCTGACCAGGTGACCCCGGACGCCAAGTTCATTGAGGATCTGGGGGCGGATTCGCTCGATACCGTGGAGTTGGTGATGGCCCTGGAGGAGGAATTTGGCCAGGAAATCCCCGATGAAGAAGCGGAAAAGCTGCAAAGCGTAGGCGATGTGATCAAATACATCGAGGAAAAGCAGAAATAGTTTTGAATGCGGTTTCTCCGGGGCAGCGGCGGCTGGTTTCAGCACGAGCTGCCCCGTTTGTTTCATGACTGCCAATTCGACAGAGAGGCGCGTGGTGGTGACCGGACTGGGCGTGGTTTCCTCGCTGGGCCAGGACATCGACACGTTCTGGAACAACATCATCGCCGGTCGCTGCGGCATTGAAAAAATCACCGCCTTCGATGTCTCGAATTACGACTGCCAGATTGCGGCGGAGGTGAAGCATTTTGATCCGACCCCGGCGTTTCCTTCGCCCAAGGAAATCCGGCGGACGGACCGCTTCGCGCAGTTGGGAGTTTACGCCGGTTACCAGGCGATGAAAGACGCCGCTCTGGAACTCGACAAGCTTGATCGTGACGAGATCGGCGTGTTCATCGGCTCCGGTATCGGCGGATTGCACACCGTCGAGGAACAACACAAGGTCCTGCTGAGCAAGGGGCCCGGGCGCCTTTCTCCGTTCCTGATTCCCATGCTCATTTTGAACATGGCGTCGGGGCTTTTTTCGATGTTCTACAGGTTGCGCGGACCGAACCTGGCGACGTGCTTCGCAGGCGGAACCGAAGCGACCGTTGTCCCGATGGGCATCGGCGGGTTCTGCGCGATGAAAGCCATGAGCACACGCAACGACGATCCGCAGCGCGCGTCGCGGCCATTCGATCTCGGGCGCGATGGATTTGTGATGGGGGAAGGCGCCGGCGTCATCGTGATGGAAGATCTCGACCACGCTCGAGCCCGCGGGGCCAAAATCTATTGCGAAGTGATCGGCTATGGAAATACGGCCGACGCCAATCACATGACCGCCCCGGCGCCCGAAGGGGAAGGCGCGGCCCGTTGCATGAAAATGGCGCTGCGCTCGGCCGGCCTGGGACCGGAGGAGATTTCCTACATCAACGCCCACGGCACTTCCACGCCGCAGGGGGACATTTGCGAAACGCAGGCGATCAAAACGGTCTTCGGCGACCACGCAAAAAAAATGGCAGTCAGCTCCACCAAAGGGGCGACCGGCCACATGCTCGGCGCGTCGGGCGCCGTGGAAATGGCGATCTGCGCCAAGGCGATCCAGAACGAGCTGGTACCGCCGACGATCAACTATGAGCAGCCCGATCCGCAATGCGATCTGGACTACGTGCCGAACAAATCGCGCGAAATGAGGGTCAACGCGGTGATCAACAACTCCTTCGGCTTCGGCGGGCACAACGCCACGATTGTGGCCAGGAAGTTCACGGCTTGATTTTGACTACTTCCCGTCCGGCGACTGGCGGGCCACCTGTGGCTGCCGACTGAGCCGTACTCTGATTCTCAACTAAAGACCCCCCGTGTGTTCTTGATCCCGCGACACGCGGACTACCCGGTGTTTGAGAACGAAGTTTGCTGGATCAGATAAGAAACGACGCTCTCGATAAGCGCGGAGGTTACAAACACTTATGTTGGTGGCTCATTCCAGGACATTCCCAGTCCTAAAACTGGCAGCACGCGTGCTATTCACTGTTTCTCAACATGAGTAACGTGACGAACAGGCAGGCGATCCGAGTCGGCGGCGGTTTCATGGAAGCAGACAAGCACGGAGTCCGGGCTGGATTCTTTCAGTGTTGGGACGCTGTTTCGGTGGCACTGGAACCGTTGACTCGATCAGCCTTTCTTGAGTCAACGGCTGTGTCCCGCTCTGCGGCAGCACATTATCTGCCGGTTGCTCTCGTTCCTATGCTCCCTCCCCAAAACTGATCGCTGATCGCTGCAGAGTTCGGCCCCCGCTCACATCATGAAGAAAACAAACGACATCGCTTTTCGCGTGTTGTTTCCGCTTCAACTGGCGCAAGCCTTTTTCACGATCATCCTCTTCGGACTTGTCGGAACTGGAGCAGCACCAACACCTGGGAACGATTCAATGGGACGAGCTGGGTTGCCGCCGCGGCAACGCCCACCAGTTTGGATGGCCAGACCACGATACGCACCGGCCATACGGTGACCGTGGCTGCCAGTGTCACCGCGGATCAGGTCATCGTTCAGTCCGGCGGCCAAATCACCGTGAACAGCACGTTCATCCTGACGCTGGCCAACGGAACGGGCACAGACCTGGACGTGTTCGGAACGGTAAATGTCGCGGGTGTATTGACGATCAACGCAGGCGCAGCGGTGGTGGCGGAGTCCGGCGGCACCTTGAAAAATTCGGGCACCGTCAACACCACCGGCACCCTGACCTTCGCCTCGGGTGGAAAATATCAACACACTTACACGACCAGTGCCGGCACGATCCCAACGGGGACGTGGAACGCCGGCTCGATTTGTGAAATCACCGGTTACACCACCTACAACACCGCCAATTCCCCGCCCGGAGGACTGGCCCAAAACTTTTACAACTTCACGTGGAACTG
>QHPW01000293.1:5815-14007 GCA_003219675.1 Verrucomicrobiota bacterium | reverse complement strand
GCCGGCCAATTCAATTACGATTCTGAACGGCAGGACGAGACCGTTCGTGCCCCCGCTGTGGCTGGCGGTGTCGTTGTTTGCCGCAGCGTCAGTCGTCGAAGCGCAACAGATTTATTTCACGAATGACGCCTCGGGAAATCTGGTGCGCTCCTACAGTCCCAACGCTCCGGCCCTCGCGATTCTCCACCAACCCGTGTCCCTGGTTGCTCCAACCAACGATACCGTGGTCTTCTCGGTCCTGGCGCAAGGCGCGGCCCCGCTAACTTATCAATGGCAATTCAACAGCAACAATATCGCCGCCACTGCGGATACGTTGTTCCTGACAAACATCACGCTCTCCGACTTTGGCGCATATCGCGTCATCGTCAGCGACCCCTTGGGTTCGGTCACCAGCAGCAACGCGCTGTTGCAACTCGATTCAGATCGCGACGGCATGGCCGATTCGTGGGAAATCACTTACTTTGGCAGCATCACCAACCGCAGCGGCTTCGAGGATTATGATCAGGATGGCGTTTCTGATCGCGACGAATTTCTCGAGGGAACACATCCAAAAATCTACAACCTCGTGAATCCGCGACTGACAATCATCAGCGACCGCGGAGAAGTCTTTGTCTCCCCCGACCTCCCGTTCTACACGAACAATCAGATTGTGACCCTTACGGGCATTCCTGATCCCGGCCTGGAATTTCTTGGCTACATCGTGACAGAGCCCTCGTACCTTCCTTCCAGCATCCGAACCAACCCCGCCCAGATCGCGTTGAGGGGTCCGCGGGAGGTACGTGCCATTTTCGGATTGTCGCTGACGAACTCACTGGACGTGACGAACGGCTGGAGAATTGATCGGGCCGGTTGGTACGGCCAGACCAAGATCACTCACGACGGCGTGGATGCCGCGCAATCCGCGCGTATGCTTGGCGCTTCGGAAGCATGGTTGGAACTGAACAACGTCGTCCTCAGCGCCGAGGGCACGATCACTTTTTGGTGGAAGGTGGATGGCACGCCCGGGGACCGATTGCGATTCTACCGGAACGATGTGTTGCGCACCGGCGAGATTGGCACCAACACGGACTGGCAATTGCGGACTTACTATCTCCCCGCCGGCACCAATGTTGTTCGATGGGTTTACCGCAAGTACAGCGACGAAGTCTCCGAATACAACGGGCTTTATTACGCGCCGTTGGATGCCGGCTGGGTGGACGAGGTCAGTTACGCAGTCTGGACGAACCCGTCTCTCGATTCGGACGGCAATGGCCTGCCTGATATTTGGGAGTACAAATATTTCGATGTGGTGGGGATCAATCCTAACGCCGATGCGGACAATGACGGCATTTCCAATCGTGACGAATACCTCGACGGCACCAATCCATCTAGCAACGCCTCGTTCTTGCCGCGGTTGACCGTGGTCACTAGCGGCGGCACAGTCGTCCGCAATCCCGACCTTCCGAAATACACTCTGGGTCAGACCGTTCAGCTTCAAGCCGTGCCTGATACCGACAATTATTTCGTGATCTGGGGCGGCGCGGTCTCCGGCACGAATACGACCAATAGCGTCTTGATGAACCGCAATCAGTCTGTCACCGCCATCTTTGGCCTGCCGCTGCCGGTCGCACTCGAAACCCCGTCGCTCACCTGGACTCGCGGGGGCCAGATCGGATTTTTCGGGCAGACCACCTTTTCGCACGACGGTGTGGACGCCGCCCAATCCGGTCCGATTGGTTTTCGGCAGGAAAGCTGGATGGAAACCACCACGACCGGACCGGGCACTCTCACGTTCTGGTGGAAAACTTCTTCCCCAACGAACCAGAACTTTGCCAGATTCCTGATCGATGGAGCTGAGCAACCGGGGAAAATTTCCGGACAGGTGGATTGGCAGCCTCAGGTTTATTATCTCGCCGGTGGCAGCCATACGGTGCGCTGGGCCTACACGAACAATACCGCGACGCTGTCGCTGACCAACGGCGCCTGGGTCGATCAGGTGGATTTTCGGGCCGGGACGACCGCTCCGGAAATTCTGTTGCAGCCGGCCAATCTGGTGGTGCTGCAAGGCTCCAATGCGGTGTTCAATGTCGTCGCCGCCGGCACGCCGCCGACTTCCTATCAATGGTATTTCAACGGGACAAGCTTGGGCGCCGCAGGCGTCAACGCGACCCTGACTCTTTCCAGCGTTTCAACCGCCCAGGCCGGGAGTTATTATGCGACGATCAACAATTCAGCGGGCGCCACCAATACCGTCACTGTCACCCTCACCGTTCTCCCGATTCCTCCGCCGAACGACAATTTTGCAAATCGGATCTTGATCGCCGATACAAACGCGGTGGCCGGCTACAACTTCGGAGCGACAACCGAGGCGGATGAACCCGACCACGGCGGCACGTTCGCGGACGCATCCGTGTGGTGGAGGTGGACCGCACCCTCTGGTGGCAAGGTCCGTCTGACCGCGCACAGCCGCGGATCGTCCGGCACCCTGGTCGCCGCTGTTTACACCGGATCAACTCTGGCCAACCTCGCGTTGGTTTCCAGCAAGTCGCAGAATCCCATTTATACCAACGGTCAATATCTTGCGACGCTCGAACTGTCCTTCATCGCCGACGCTGGAGCGGATTACGCTATTGCACTGGCGCACGAGTTCAACCCCGGCGGGTATTTGAGTTTGCGAGTCGAACCGCTGGTGCCTCCCCTCAATGATGCGTTCGCAAATCGCATTTTGATCTCCGGATCGAGCGTGACCGTCACCGGTTCCAACGAGAACGCGAGCTACGAAGCCGGTGAACCGCTGTTCGGGTTGGGGACCGGATCCGTGTGGTGGTCCTGGACACCGCCTCGAAGCGGGCAGGCTATTGCCATAGCAACCGGATATTCCTTCGGCGAACATCCGAGCCAGTGCCGGATTTGCGACCACCGCCGGCGTGCCCTACCAGATATCGGTGGACAGTCCTCCGGGTGTCTCCGGTTCGATCCAGATCAATGTCGCGATGGCCGCGCCAGACGTGCTTGCGGAAGGCTTCACTTCGGGCGGCTCGTTTGCCTTCTCTTTCACGGCGCCAGCCGGCGCTCATTACCAGGTTCAAAGTTCCGAAGACCTGGTTCAGTGGACGACATTGGATTCGGGAACTGTCCCTGCCAGCGGAGTTGTCTCCTTCACCGACACAACGACGAGTCCTGCCTTGCGATTCTACCGTGTGATTCTTCAACCCTGACCGACTCAACCGCGATTGCAGGTCTTTCTGCGTCGGTGATACTTCATCAACTCACCCGAAGCGACGATCATTTTGTTGAAAGATCGCACTCGGGTTCTCCGTTTTGTGTCCTGAGTGCCTATGAAAAACACCCCCATCATTTCATTGCTTCTTTTCGCTATCTCAACGCTTTGCCACGGGCAGGGCACCGCCTTCACGTACCAGGGCCGGCTGACCGACAACGGCTCCGCCGCCAACGGCATTTACGATTTACGATTTACGATTTACGACGCGCTCGCCAATAGCAACGCCGTGAGCGGCATCATCACCAATGCTGCAACAAGCGTGAGCAATGGTCTGTTCACGGTCGTTCTTGACTTCGGCGCGGGCGTTTTTGCCGGAGCGGATCGCTGGCTGGAAATCGGCGTGCGCACCAACAGCAGTGGCGCATTCACCCCGGTGAATCCGCGCCAGTCGTTGACGCCCGCACCCTATGCGCTCTACGCGCCCAACGCGGGAACAGCCGCGACGGCGGCGACGGCCGGCGGGGTCACGCCCGGCAGCGTTACCGGCGCGGGGATCGCCGCCAGCACGATCAACTCGGGCAACATCGCTCCAGGGCAAGTGGTGAAAAGCCTGAATGCGTTGACGGACGACGTGACACTGTCGGCGGGGCAAAACGTGACCATCACACCCGCCGGCAATACGCTCACGTTGTCCAGTCCGACCTGGGCGTTGGGCGGCAACGCGGGGACGACGCCCGGTGTGAATTTTCTCGGGACCACCGACAATCAACCACTGGAATTGAAGGCAAACGGCCAGCGCCTGCTTCGTCTTGAACCCACGACCACCGCCCCCAACTTCATCGCCGGCTACAAAGACAACCGGGCGGCGATCGGTGTGGTCGGCGCCACCATTAGTGGCGGGGGTGCTCCCAACCTGAACAACGTGGTCGCGGCGGACTTCGCCTCGGTTCTCGGCGGCATCTCGAACCTCGCCAGCGGGGTGCAGGCATCCATCGGCGGCGGCGGGCACAATGCGGCGAGTGGGCGAAGCGCGTTTATTGGCGGCGGCGGCGGTTTTGACGCTTCGGGCGGCGGGCCATATCCAAACGCCGCGAGTGGCGATTGGAGCCTGGTGGCCGGCGGCTGGAACAACTCGGCCGCAGGTTATTCAAGCGTCATTGTCGGTGGTGGCATCAATTTGGTGGAAACCAACACCTCCTTTTCCGGCATCGGCGGCGGCTTCATTAACTTCATCCTCGCTGATTCTTCCTACGCCACAATTGGCGGCGGCAATAATAACAGCATTCAAACGAACTCTTCCTCGTCCGTCATCGCCGGCGGTCAGGAGAATACCATTGATGCGAATGCGAGTCTTTCCGCAATTGGCGGCGGCTGGCTTAATCTCATCCGAAGCGCGGACCAATCCGTCATCGCCGGCGGCAACGCCAATCACATTTTGTATGGCGCGCGTGAATCCTTTATCGGCGGCGGCTTCGCGAATGCGATCCAGACCAACGCGGCATTCTCCTTCATCGGCGCCGGCACCGGCAATGTGATTGGGACCAATTCACTTTGGGGGACGATTGCCGGTGGCCAGGACAATCTCGTTCAACCGAACGCATCGTATGCGACCATCGGGGGCGGAATTGGCAACACCAATTCTGGTTCTTACGCGACCATTGCCGGAGGACAGCGCAACAACGCCGGAGGGTCGCAGTCCACCGTCAGTGGTGGAGCTTTTAATTCGATCTTAGCCAACACGATTTAGTTTCATCGGCGGCGGCTCGCGCAACACGATCGGTATTGCGGTCGGTAGCGGCGCCATCGCAGGCGGATTGAGCAATTCGCTCGCGTTCAACATTAACCAGCCGGCCATTGCGGGCGGATTTGCGAACACAATCCAGAACGGCGGCGATTATTCTTTCATTGGCGGCGGGGGGCGCAACACAAACAGCGGCTACATTTCGCTCATTACCGGTGGACGAAACAATACTATCGGCCCGCTCGCGGACCATTCCGTCATCAATGGCGGAGGGGACAACCGTGTTACTGGTTCACAAACGTTGCCGGTGTATGCCGTCATCAGCGGCGGACAAAGCAATCTGGTGCAGACCAACGCCGCCTATCCGACGATCGGTGGCGGTTTCGGCAACACCGTTCGGAGCAATGCTCAATACGCCACGATTCCTGGTGGCGCAAGCAACGCCGTGGCGGGCAGGTTCGGTTTTGCAGCCGGTCGCCGGGCGCAAGCCGTGCACGACGGCGCTTTTGTCTGGGCCGACTCGACCGATGCCGATTTCGCTTCGACCACCAGCAATCAATTCAACATTCGCGCGATGGGCGGAGTGCGATTGGAAACTTCGACGGGCAGTGCCACGCTCAATGGCGAGCCGATCCTGAGCGGCACGGTGCCGGGCAACAGTCTGGCCGGCACTTATCCGAACGCCGTCACGTTCAACAATGATGCCAACAGTTTCACGGGCAACGGCGGCGGTTTGAGCAACGTCAACGCGACGGCGCTCGGCGGAATAGGACCGTCAAACTATTGGCGGTTGGGCGGGAACTTCATCAGTTCGCTTCCCCTGGTTCTCGGGACGATTGATCCGGTGCCGCTTGCGTTGAATGTCGGCAACCGGCGCGCGCTGCGATTGGAAGCCGCTTCGCGTTTTGTGTTTCCGCTGACCACCCTCATCGCTCCCAATGTCCTCGGCGGCTCGGAGGCCAACGTGATCTCCAATGGCGTGTTGGGCGCCACGATTGCCGGCGGCGGCCAAATCAACCAGGTCGTCTTTCCTTTTCCGTACCCGAACGTTATCTCGGACGACTTTGGCGCGATTGGCGGTGGATTGAACAACACCGTGGGCAATGCGAACGCCGATTTCACCGACGCGCGGGCCGGGACCGTTGGCGGCGGGGAATCAAATCGGGTCGAAGCAGGCTACGCGATCGTCAGTGGCGGATTCAACAACGCGATTCAGACCAGTTCAATCGCCTCCACGATCAGTGGCGGGCGAAACAATTTTATTCAGGTCAACTCGATTAACGCCACGATTTCAGGCGGTGAGCAAAACAACATCGAGGCAAACAATGCCGCGGGCACGATTGGAGGAGGAATCGCGAATAGAATTCAATCCGGAGGCGACGCTTCAATAATCGCGGGGGGAGTCGGGAACACGGTTCAAAGTGGCGCGATTCACAACGCCATCGGGGGCGGCCAGGGTAACAATATTGAAGCGAACGCTTCCGGTTCCACGATTGCCGGAGGCGAGGCCAACAGAATCCAGGCCTCCCTTCAATACGCCACCATCGGCGGGGGCCACGCAAATATCTGCGCCTCTTACGCAGCAACCGCCGGCGGCGGCGAGGCCAATGTCAGCAACGGCCGCTACGCCACAGTGCCCGGAGGTTTCCAAAATTCCGCGAACGGAGATTATTCCTTTGCCGTCGGAAATCGTGCCAGAGCGGTTCATCAGGGCAGTTTCGTCTGGGCGGACTCGCAAAGCGCCGATTTCCTCTCCGCCATGAATGATGAGTTCAGTATTCGCGCCGCAAACGGTCTGCGAGTGGGCGGCAACGGCGGGGCAACGCTCATGACGTTGGATCCGACCGGTCAGTTGACCGTTTTCGGCTCCACCCAAAACGGCGTCCAAGGCATTTCCACCAGCGGCAACGGCGTCCAGGGCAACTCTGCCAGTTCCATCGCCAGCGGAGTTTATGGCGAAAACGGTTCTGGAAACGGCTATGGAGTAGCGGGGCGTGCCAGCGGCTCCGGGAAAGCCATTTTCGGCGAGAATCCCAACGCCAGTGGCTTGGCTGGCTATTTTATCGGCAACGTGCGGGTGGACGGGGATGTGAGCGTAAGCGGAAACGTTTGCTCCTTGAATATCGTCTGCGCGAGCGACCGCAACCTCAAGGAGAACTTCGCACCCATTGACGCGCAGACGGTCCTGGCTAAAGTGGCGACGCTGCCAATAACCCGATGGAACTTCAAACAGGACACGGGCACCGCCCACATCGGCCCCATGGCCCAGGATTTCTACGCTGCGTTCGGCGTTGGTCCGGACGACAAGCACATCGTCGCCGCGGACGCCCAGGGCGTGGCGCTGGCGGCGATTCAGGGGTTGAACCAGAAGGTGGAGCAACAACGGGCGGAATTGAAACAGAAGGAAACAGAGATAACGGAGTTGAAACAGACCGTAATCGAGCTGAAAGGAGTGGTGCAAGCGATTGGCGACAAACTGAACGGAGGCGCGCGATGAGAAATCCGAAACCCGAAACCCGAATGACGATAGAATGCCCAAGCACGAATGATGGAAAACGCACAAGTCGATTGAGCCGTCCTTCGGCCCTCGGTTTTCGTCATTCATTCGTCATTGGTCATTGGTCATTCGTCATTATCCCGCTGCTCGGCTTGCTGTTCGCAGTCACGCGTCTGTCGGCGCAGAATTACTCCATTGACTGGTTCACCATTGACGGCGGCGGAGGCAGCAGCAGCGGCGGGAGCTACACCCTCAGCGGCACCATCGGCCAACCGGATGCCGGCACGTTGAGCGGCGGCACTTACGCCCTGGAAGGCGGGTTCTGGCCCGGCATCGTGGTTCCCTCCACCGGCGAAGCGCCGACGTTATTCATTCAAGTCTTCGGCGCGAACGTCGTCATTTCGTGGGTTCCCGGAACTCCGGGATTCACCTTGGAACAGACGGACAATTTGTCCTCGCCCTCATGGTCGGCAGGACCCGCCGGCAATCCCACGTCTCCCATCCCGGCCACCACCGGAACGAAGTATTATCGACTGAGAAAGCCTTCTCTATGACCATCCCCTGGCAATCACCACGGTTGAATCAATCACGAACGAGAATTCCTGCGATGAACACGCTACTCCAAGGGCTGGTGAATGCCGCGCGATGCGGGTCGAAACACCAGCCCACACCAGGGCGCGGGATTTGGCGAGGGAGACGCGCGTTCTGGGCGCTGGCGCTGATCTGCGGACTCGCGCAGGTGAGAGCGGACG
>QHPW01000293.1:0-5796 GCA_003219675.1 Verrucomicrobiota bacterium | reverse complement strand
CCTATTACCTGCTTTATCGCGGCGACACCTTGACCAACATTAATCAAGTGGTCGCGCTCAAGCTCGGAGCGGACGGCCCAGGGCAACTGACCGATCCCACCCGAGCCGACAGCTCGCCGCAGGGGTACTACCTCGTTCTGCAGGTGCCGCGGGCACAATCGCTGGACGTGGATGGCGACGGGTTGCCGGACGTGTACGAGTTGCTGCGTCCAACATTTCTAAATCCTTTGAACCCCGCCGACGCCGGCCTGGATTACGACGGCGACGGCAAGTCAAACTTGCAGGAGTTCATCGCCGGGACCAATCCTGCTGATCTGCCTTCCGACCCTGCGGCAGTCGTTTCGCCGGTGAATCCTGGCGGCGTCACGTCGGTGGCCGACGCAACACAGTTCCTTTACACGGGCCCGAATCCGATCCAGACGGGCGTGGCGAATGGGACATTTGCGGCGCAACGAGTCTGCGTGCTGCGCGGCAAGGTCACGCAGCGCGATGCAAGTGTGCTTCCCGGCGTCACGGTTGGCATTTTGGATCATCCGGAGTTCGGGCAAACAAAGACACGACCCGATGGGATGTTCGACCTGGCCGTGAACGGCGGTGGCCGGCTGACGGTGAAGTTCGAGCGGCCGGGGTATTGTCCGGCGCAGCGGCCGATCGTCGCGCCCTGGAGCGATTATTCCTGTTTGCCTGATGTGGTGATGATCACGATGGACCCGGCGGTTACGGCGGTGACGCTAGGCACGAACGCGCCCGCGCAGGTGGCGCAAGGCAGCGTGCAAACCGACGCGGATGGCTCGCGCCGCGCGACACTCATTCTGCCGCCGGGCACCTGCGCCAATCTCATCGTCAACGGCGCGACGCAAAGCTGCAGTTCGTTGAATCTGCGCGCGACGGAATTCACCGTGGGCGCCAAAGGTCCTACGAGCATGCCGGGACAGTTGCCCTGGAACAGCGCCTACACTTATTGCGTGGAGTTGAGCGCGGATGAAGCGCCGGCGGTCGGCGCTTCCGCAGTGCAGTTTAATCAGCCCCTCTGCTTTTACCTTGAGAACTTCCTCAATTTTCCTGTCGGCCAGGCGGTGCCGCTGGGATATTACGACCGGCAGAAAGGAGTCTGGGTGGCCGCGCCCAATGGACGGGTCATCAAAGTGCTCGCGGTGAACAACGGGGCGGCCGAGGTGGACTTGAACGGAAGTGGCGCGCCGGCCAATGCTTCGCAATTGGCCGCGCTTGCTTTTACCGAGGAAGAATTGCGCCGCGTCGGGACGTTGTATGCGCCGGGACAAACACTGTGGCGCGGGTGCATTACGCATTTCAGTCCATGGGATTGCAATTGGCCTGGTGGACCTCCCCCGGGCGCCGCCCCGCCGCCCACGCCAGGGGCGGGTCCAAACCCGGACAATTCGTGCTCGGCTGGGGGCTCGATCATCGAGGTGGAACGGCAAAGTTTGGGAGAATTTCTGGACATTGTTGGAACACCGTATCAACTGCATTATCGCAGCCACCGGGCTCGAGGCTACCTGCCGGTTTATTCGATGCCGATAGTGTTGAGTGAAGGGACGCTGCCGCCGGACTTAAAGCGAATCGATCTTGAGATCGAAGTGGCCGGCCGGCTTTTCAAGGAGCAGTTTTCGCCCGGACCGAATCAAGTTTATACTTTCCTTTGGGACGGACTGGACGCGTATGGCCGATTTTCGCCCGGATCAAACCCGGTCAAGGTGCGGATTGGCAACGTTTACAACGCCTTCTATTATGCACCCTCCCAATTTAACCAATCCTTCGCCACTTTTCCGGATACAACCATCACAGGCGATCGCGCTCGCGATGAAATTACTTTGTGGAAGGAATGGAGAGGAACGATTGGAAATCTCCTGAGTGATGGCGTGGGCCTGGGCGGTTGGACGTTGGACGTTCATCACGCCTACGATTCACGTTCACGGACATTGCACTATGGCGACGGACGGCGGCGGAGCGCGTCCGCGCTGGAATCGACTGTGATCAGCACGTTTGCCGGCGGCGCCTTTGCTTCGCCTGCCAATGCCGATGGCGGTCCGGCCACCGCCGCGGCGCTCGCGCACCCCGGCGGGCTCGTTTTTGCGCCGGACGGCAGTCTCTACATTGTGGAGAGCCTCGGCAACCGCGTCCGCAAAGTAGCGCCAAACGGAATCATCACCACAGTTGCCGGAAGCATCACGGGCGACGCCTGCTATCCGTCCACGAATGCCTGCGGGGACGGCGGCCTGGCCACCCAGGCGCTCTTATATAATCCGCAAAGCCTGGCCCTGGCGCCCGATGGCACTCTGTATATCGCGGAGGCGGGACACCGGATTCGCAAGGTGGATACGAACGGGATCATCAGCACCATTGCCGGGACGGGCGTGTGGGGTTACAGCGGCGACGAGGGACCCGCAGTGCAGGCGCAGTTGGCCGATCCGAATGGGGTTGCAGTCGCCCCGGACGGCACGATTTACATTGCCGATACGAGCAATCGCCGCATTCGGCGCATCACTTCTGATGGAATCATCCACACAGTGGTCGGCACGGGAGTCGATGGTTTCAATGGGGACGGTCGTTCGGCGCTCCAGACGCAGTTGAAACAACCGTGGCGGGTAGTGTTTGGACCGGATGAAGATCTGTACATTGTGGACCGCACACAAGAACGGATCCGCAAAGTACGCTTTGATGGCATTGTCTCGACCGTGGCGGGCAACGGGACGCTCGGCCAATTCAGCGGGGACGGGGGCGATGCCACGCTGGCGCGTCTGGACCTGCCCGAAGACATGGCCTTCGACGCGAACGGTTCCTTTTACATTGCGGATACCCGGAACTATCGAGTGCGCGCTGTCGGGCCGGAAGGAATTATCACGACCATCGCCGGTACCGGAATCGACAGATTTACGGGCGACGGCGGCCCGGCGACTCAGGCGGCAATCAGTGAACCGGGCGGAATGGCGACGGGCCCGGACGGCAGCGTGTTTATGTCCGACTGGTTTCATGGCCGCGTCCGCAAAATCAGTTCTGCATTGCCCGGATTTTCCACGAGCGACTTTGTGATCGCGTCGGAGGACGGACGCGAACTTTACGTGTTCGACAACGCCGGGCGGCATTTGCGAACGCTGGATGCTTTCACAACCGCGGTGCGGTACCTTTTCAGCTACGATGCCCAAGGCCGGCTGAGCACGATCACCGATGGCGATAACAACGTCACCACCATCGAGCGGGACAACAGCGGAAAGCTCAGCGCGATTGTTTCGCCGTATGGGCAACGCACCGTCCTGAAAACGGACGCCAGGGGTTATCTGGCCTCGATCGTCAACCCGGCGGGTGAAACATTCAGCTTCACTTACAGTGCGGACGGCTTGCTGCTGAGCCTGACCAATCCACGCACGAACTCCTGGACGTTCACCCACGACACGATGGGCCGTTTAGTTCGTGATGCTGATCCAGCGGGAGGTTTCAAGACGCTGGCCCGCACCGAAGCCGCAAGGAGCTTTTCCGTTGAACTTCGCACCGCCATGCAGCGCACCAACCGTTACGAGGTGATCGACTTGCCCGCCGGCGGCCGAAGACGAATCACCACGTTTCCCACAGGGCTTCAATCCGAGCTTTGGGAAGGTACGGATGGAATCCGGACGAATCGTTTCCCCGCGGGTGTTGTCGTATCCGAAGTCACGGCGCCCGACCCGCGTTTTGGCATGCTGGCTTCATTCCCTCTCAGCAATATCACCACCTTTCCCGGCGGACCGACCAACACGATTTCGGTTTCGCGCACCGTGACCCTGGCGGACCCGAATAATCCGATGAGCCTTACGAAATGGACGGAAACGAATACCGTGAATGGGCGCTCCTATGTCAGCACATTCGTCGCCGCTACAAGAACCGAGACGAACACGACACCCGCGGGCCGCCAGGTGGTCACAACTTATGATTCGCTCATGCGTCCAATCCGGGAGGAAGTCCCGGGACTGGCACCCATCCAGTATAACCATGACGCACGCGGACGGCTGGCCAGCATCATGGAAGGAACGGGCGCCCGCGCGCGGACCACTGTCTATTCTTATGACGATTTAGGAAATCTGACGAACATTGTTGATCCACTCGGCCGCTCGACCGCTTTTGCCTACGATCCGGCGGGGCGGATCACGCGCGCGACCTTGCCGGGTGACCGCATCGTGCAGAATTCCTATGACGCCAACGGAAACCTCGTTGGCCTCTCGCCCCCTGGACGGCCTGTGCATTCCTTCTCGTATTCGCCGGTTGACCTTGCCACCCGCTATGCGCCGCCGGTCGCCTTTCCAGGCGCCAGTTCGACCTCGTACGAGTTTGACCTGGACCGGGAATTAACATCCATCGTGAGACCAGACGCGTTGGCCGTGCGATTCGACCGGATTGTCAGCGGGTGTAATTGCGACCGGCTCAATTCGATCACCCACCCGCGCGGCAGGACTGACTTCACCTACGATCCGATTACCGGCACCCTTTCCATGATTACCACTCCCGATGGAATCAATCTGACCTTCACCTACTCAGGTAGCCTGCTTACTCAGGAGGCGTGGACCGGTCCCGTCAACGGCTCTGTCACCTACGCCTTTGACAAAGACCTTGACGTCCTTTCCCGCCGCGTGAATTCCGGCCCCGCCGTCGGCCTCAATTACGACGTCGACAAGCTTTTGGCTGGAGCAGGAGATTTCGCGATCACACGTAATCCGCAGAATGCCCTGGTCACGGGAACCGCCATCTCCGCAATCACCGACCTGTGGGCCTACAACGAATTCGCAGAGCCGACGAACTATAGCGCTGTTTTTGGCGCAACTCCTCTCTACGCCACCCACTTTATTCGCGATGCCACCGGACGCATCATTGACAAAACCGAAACGATTGGCGGAGTCACCAGCGACTATGCTTACGCTTACGATCCCGCCGGTCGGCTGACGGTCGTGACGTTGAATGGATCGTCAAGCGCCGCTTACGACTATGACGGCAACGGCAATCGCTTGAGTGTCGTCAGCGACGGCGCGACCCGCAACGCTGCTTACGACGACCAGGACCGCCTGCTTTCGCTCGGCACCACGACCTATACTTGGACCGCAAACGGAGAACTCGAATCCAAAACGGCCAACGGGCAGACGACGAGTTACGACTACGACGTGTTCGGCGACCTGCTTCGGGCTGTCCTGCCGAACGGAACCACGATCGACTATTGGGTTGATGGCCGAAACCGCCGCGTCGGCAAGAAAGCCAACGGCGCGTTGGTGCAAGGATTTCTCTACGAAGGTGCTTTCCGGCCCATCGCCGAACTGGATGGCACCGGGGCCATCGTAAGCGAGTTCATCTATGCCACGCGCGAGAACGTGCCGGAATACTTAATCAAAGGCGGCCAAACTTATCGCCTCATTTGTGATCATTTGGGCGGCCCGCGCCTTGTCGTCAACGTCGCCAACGGCCAGATCGCGCAACGAATGGATTACGACGCGTTTGGCCGCGTACTGGCCGACACCGCGCCCGGCTTTCAACCCTTCGGTTTTGCCGGCGGCCTCTACGATCACGACACTGGACTCGTGCGCTTCGGCGCCCGCGACTATGACGCCGAGAGTGGCCGTTGGACAGCGAAAGACACGATTCTGTTTGCCGGCGGCCAAGCCAACCTCTACGCCTACGTCAGCAACGATCCCATCAACGGCACGGACGCGGACGGAGAACAACAAGGTGGAAAAGGTGGCAAAGGTGGCAAGGGTGGAAAAGGTGGCAAAGGTGGGAAAGGCGGCAAAGGTGGAAAGGGCGGAAAGGGTGGAGGAGGAA
>QHPW01000292.1:7426-22080 GCA_003219675.1 Verrucomicrobiota bacterium | reverse complement strand
GCGTTCAGAAACCTGGCGTTATAAGATAACAACCCTGATGGAAGGAAAAAAATATGAGGACAAACAAGGCGATTAATGGTTTGCCGCTGCTGTGTGGCAGTTTGCTTTTTGCGACGCTGGCGCTTGCGGGCGGCGACATCGAGGACAGGCTTCATCAGTCATTTCAGGTAAAACCCGGAGGCAAACTCGTCCTCGAGGCCGACCGCGGCTCCATCGAGGTCAAGTCGGCTGATGCGGACCGGGTCGAAATCGAAGTGTTTCGCAAGGTGACACGCGAGGGCGAGGCGAAGGGGCAGGAGATTTTGAAAAATCATGAAGTCAAATTTTCCAGGGACGGGAACAAGGTCCAGGTCCAGGCGGAGTTCACCAGGGACTGGAAGAGCGTGTGGCGGGACAAGGGACGGAACCTGCAAGTGCGTTACCAGATTTCTGTTCCCAAACAGTTCAACGTGGACCTCAAGACGGCGGGCGGCAGCATCAACGTCGCTGACCTGACCGGCGAGGCCCGCGGCCGGACCGCGGGCGGAAGCCTGGGTTTCGGGCAGATTGAAGGGCGGATTTACGGCCGGACCTCCGGCGGCGGTATCCACGTTGCCGGGTGCAAAGGCGGCGTGGACGTGGAGACGTCCGGCGGGAGCATCACACTCGGCGAGGTGGAAGGCGACACGACGGCGCACACCTCCGGCGGTTCGATCAAGGTTCGAAAAGTGACCGGCAAATCCGTCGTGAGCACCTCCGGCGGCAGCATCGAAGCCGCCGAGGTGAAAGGCTCGATTGACGCCTCCACGTCCGGCGGCTCCATCACCGCGAGCCTTTCGGAGCAGCCCACGGGCGATTGCCGCCTGCACACCTCCGGCGGAAGCATCAAAGCGAGTTTGTCCGGGAACCTGGCGGTGGATGTGAGCGCCAGGACCAGCGGCGGCCGGGTGGTGACCGATTTGCCGGTCACCACCGTGGTGCAGGGCGAACACAAACCCAACCTGCTCTCCGGAAAAATCAACGGGGGCGGACCTTCGTTGTCTCTCGAAACCAGCGGCGGGAGCATTTACCTGCAAAAGAGGTGACACGCCAGGCGCGACCCTTCGCGCGGCTGCTCCTTTCCCCAGTCCGGTTCACCCGGCCTGGCGGGGAGGTGCCACGTTTGGTCTAACTCGAACGGGGTATGGCGGGAATTCCCCGATGGGCCAGACTCTCATCGTGGAATGCGATTCAAGGATTCACTCAGATGTAACTTTACACTCAAAGCCAATTCTGATATGAATGGCCCCCGTATCAGGGAGCGGTCTCGGTGGCGGTACGATGTATGAAATTTGAAATCAGAGGCGAAACCCTGAGCGTCGTTGGCGTCAGGGAACTCGGGGCCGACAATTCGCAGGCGTTTCGCGAGCTGGTGCGCGCGGCCTTGCCCGACCGTTTGAAAAACATCGAAATCGATCTCTCGCAGACCAGTTTTCTGGACAGTTGCGGCCTTGGCGCCCTCATTTCGTTGCGCAAGACCGCCAGCAGTCGCAACGGGAAGGTGCGCTTGTTGAACCCGCCGCCGCGGGTGCAACTCCTGTTCGACGTGACACGGATGCACAAGATCTTCGAGATCGTCAGCGGCAACGAAGCGTAGGAGGCGCAATCCGGGGAGTGGGTTCAGAAAACGCTTGGTGTCTTCCAACCGTGGTGTTTAATTCCGCCGGTGAACCCTTGGTGTCAATGGCTTGCCATACTCCCCCTCCTCCCCGGGACGGTCTTGGGCGCGGACATTCTTCCTCCCGGCCATCGCCCCGTTCCTCCGGGAGTTCACGCGCTGGCCGGCGCCAGGGTCATCGTCAAACCCGGCGAAGTCATCGATGACGCCACCATCGTCATCCGCGACGGCTTCATTCAGGCCGTCGGAAAAGATGTGACGCCGCCCGCCGACGCGCGCATTTGGGAGATGAAAGGAGCGACGATTTACGCCGGACTCATCGACCCCTGTCTGACACTCAACCCGACGAACCGGCCGATCAGCAGCCCCAGAACTGAATTTGACGCCGCGGCGACCGCGGGTGGAGTCAATTTCTTCGGCGTTCCCGGAGGCGAACGCGGGCAAAGCCGGGCCGCGCCCGGCTACGAACTGCCGCAGGTCACGCCCGAGTCGCGGGCGGCGCGAAATTTTGCGCCGGACAAAAAGGGGCTCGAGTCGATGCGCGAGTTGGGTTTCACCGCCGGAAACGTGATGCCGGAGAAGGGTATTCTGAGGGGTACCAGCGCGCTGGTGGCGTTGTCCGATGTCGATCCCAACGAGGCCATCATCAAGGCCGACACTTTTCAACATGTCGCCTTCGACGCCGAGGGCGGCAAGGAGGACGCGTATCCCAAATCGCTGATGGGCGTTGTGGCCGTCGTGCGGCAGGCGTTTTTCGACGCGCAGCATCACGGGCGCGAGCACGAGTATTTTCGCGAGCATCCGCAGGGCCGCAAGCCGCCGGAGTTCAACCCATCGCTCGAAGCGCTCGCGCCGGCTGTCGCCCGGCACGTGCCGGTGGTCTTCGAGCCCGGCAGCGCGCTTATGGTCGATCGAGCCGCGCGCGTGGCGCGCGAACTGGAGTTGAATTTCCACGTCCTGGCGTGCGGACAGGAATGGCGCCGGCCCGATCTGGCGAAAGCGAGCGGCGTTTCGTTCATCGTGCCGCTCGATTTTCCTGAATTGCCGAAGATGCCGGGCCAGGACGACTGGGACCAGGTCTCGCTCGACCAGTTCCGCGCCTGGGACTGGGCGCCGGAAAACGCCGCGCTTCTGCGCCAACAAGGACTGGAGATCGCGCTGACCACCTACGGTCTGAGCGACAAAAAGAATTTTCGGAGGAACCTGCGGTTTGCGCTGGACCGCGGGCTTTCCGAAGACGACGCGCTCGCGGCGCTTACGACAATTCCCGCGCGGCTGTGCGGCGTGTCGGACCGCTTCGGAACGATTGAGGCGGGAAAAGTCGCAAACCTCACCGTCGTTCCGGGCGGGAGCTACTTCGACCCGGACAACAAAGTGCGCGAAGTATGGATTGATGGCCGCGTTTATCCGGCGAATCCGGGTGAAGCGAAATCGCCGGGTGGAAAGGACTCGACAACGTCGGTGCCGGACAAGGATGGAAAATCCGGCGATGAGAAAAAGAAGAAACAGGAGGAAATGCGCGAGCTCCGGAAGAAACGGATCGCGCGCTCGCCGCTCGAAGGCCGCGGGCCGCTCGCCGACTTCCCCGTTGTTCTCGTGCGTGGTGCAACGATTTGGACATGCGGACCGCAAGGAATCCTGACGAACGCAGATTTGCTCGTCCGCGACGGCAAAGTGGCCGCCATCGGGCGCGATCTGTTCAAGGACAAAGAGGCTGGCGGCAAAGCCGCGTTCAATGTGGAGGCGACCGGCCTGCACGTCACGCCCGGACTGATTGATTGCCACAATCACAGCATGGTTCTGGGCGCTGTGAACGAGGGCACGTTGCCTTCAACCGCCATGGTGCGCATCGGCGACGTGATCAACTCCGAGTCGATCAATGTCCACAAGCAACTGGCCGAACGCGATTCTGAAACTGCGGGATGGCGCGAGTCCCGAGGAGATGAAGTTCACCCGCGCGCCACCGGGCATCAAATTCGCTCTCGGTGAAAACGTC
The DNA here is from genome assembly GCA_003219675.1 of Verrucomicrobiota bacterium. Taxonomy (GTDB): domain Bacteria; phylum Verrucomicrobiota; class Verrucomicrobiia; order Limisphaerales; family AV2; genus AV2. The sequence goes on along the minus strand of QHPW01000292.1, from coordinate 18,448 downwards.
AAACAATCCAACGGAAGCCGAACCAACCGTTTCCCGCAAACGCGCATGGGCGTCCGCACCTTTTTTGCCAATCGTTTCGCTGCTGCGCAGGAGTATTTGAAAGCGCGGGAGGAATACAACAAACAGCCTTCCCGCCTGCCGGAGCCGCGCCGGAATCTCGAATTGGAAGCGCTGGCCGAAATCCTGCAAGGCAAACGCTGGATTCATTGCCACTCCTATCGCCAGGATGAAGTCCTCGCGTTTCTGCGGACCATGGAAAGTTTCGGCGTCAAGGTGGGCACGTTGCAGCACATCCTCGAGGGTTACAAGGTCGCGGACGAAATCGCCAGACACGGCGCGGGCGCGTCCACGTTCTCGGACTGGTGGGCTTACAAGTTCGAGGTTTACGAGGCGATTCCCTACAACGGCAGCCTGATGCGCGACCGCGGCGTGGTGGTGTCGTTTAACTCCGATTCGTCCGACCTGTAGCGCCGGCTCTATCTCGAAGCGGCCAAGGCGGTGAAATACGGCGCGACCCCGGAACAGGAAGCGCTCAAATTCGTCACGCTCAATCCGGCGAAACAACTGCGCATTGACCCCTGGGTCGGCTCGCTGGAGCCGGGGAAGGAGGCGGATTTCGTCATCTGGTCAAAGTCTCCGCTGGATTCCACCACCGTGTGTCTGCAAACCTGGATCGAGGGGAGGAAATTTTTCGACCGCGAAGGGGAAGCCGGGCGTTCTGAAGCCTTGGAGAAAGAGCGAACCGCGCTGCTCGATAAGGCGAAAAGACTGCAGCTCGTGGGAGGCTCATCCGAAGGCGGAGAAAAAGAGAAGGAGAAATTCTTCGAGCTGCCGCTGGAACACGGGTATGACAATCAGGACCGGCATTGTGTGGAGGAGGAATAGACGCGCCATGCAAACCCCAATTTCAGATCCCGCCAGGCATATTGTTGGACTGGCGCTTGGCTTTTGCTTGTCCGCCGCTGTTCCGGCATTTGCCGTAACTGTTTTACTGACCGGCGCGACGGTTCACACCGTCTCCGGCCCGACGCTCACTCCCGGCCAGGTCCTGATCAAAGACGGAAAAATCGCGGCCGTGGACAAAGTCATCAAAACAAAGGCGGACAAAGTCGTGAAGCTCGATGGCGAGCATCTTTATCCCGGCCTCATCGCGGCGTCCACGTCCCTCGGCCTCGTGGAAATCAACGCCGTCCGCGCCACGCGCGATGCTGCGGAAGTCGGCGACTACACGCCGGACGTGGAATCGTGGGTCGCGGTGAATCCCGACTCCGAATTGATTCCGGTCGCGCGCGCCAACGGCATCACGCATTTCCTCCCGGTGCCGGGCGGCGGCATCGTCACCGGCCAGTCCGGCCTCATGGTCGTGGACGGCTGGACCACCGAGGATATGACAGTCAAAAAACCGGTCGCGCTGCACGTTTTCTGGCCGGGCATGGAGCTCAACACCACCCCGAAGGATGAATTCAAAGACAAATCGAAATGGAAATCGCTCGAAGACCAGGCGAAGGAACGGCGCGAAAAAATCAAGGCGCTCGAAGATTTCTTTGAAGAAGCCCGCGCCTACTCGAAGGCCCGCGAGGCTGGCGGCAAGAACGGTTTGCCGGCGCAGAACGTCGTTCCCGCCTGGGAAGCGATGCGGCCTTACGCGCGCGGCGATTTGCCGGTGATGGTGCACGCGGACGACGTGCGCCAGATCAAGGTGGCGGTGAACTGGGCCGCGACCCACTCTTACAAAATCATCCTAGCCGGCGCGCGTGACGCGTGGAAGGTTGCCGATCTGCTCGCGACGAACCAGGTGCCGGTCATCTTCGAGCGCATCTACAACCAGGCCAGCGGGCTTTCGTCCACGCCGTCGCGCGACACCGATCGTTACGATGCTTATTTCACCGCCCCGCAAACGCTGCACAAGGCCGGAGTGAAAGTGATTTTCGGTCAAGGGCTGGGCGGCGAGGAAGCAGCGACGATTCGCAATCTGCCTTACACCGCCGCGCAAGCGGTCGCGTTCGGCCTGCCCCAAGACGAGGCGCTCAAAGGCATCACGCTGTATCCCGCGGAGGTCCTCGGCGTGGCCGACCGGCTCGGTTCCATCGAAGCCGGCAAGGAAGCGACAGTGTTCGCCGCGGACGGAAGCATTCTTGATATCCGGAGCAACGTGAAGCGGATGTGGATTACCGGAAGGGAAGTCAGTCTGGAGAGTAGGCATACGCGACTTTACGACAAATACAAGGCGAGGCCGCGAGCGAAATGAAGCAGCGTGACACGCGCGGGAACACTGTTCAAAATCGCTTCCTCACAATGATGGGTGGAATGATGGTGCTCACGTTGTCATGAAAAGGTTCGTACAATTGGCCTGGAAAATAGAAATTCTTAATTCATCTAGACCGTAATTATTCAGTGGATGAGACGCTCGCCCTCACCCCGTCCCTCTCCCCCAAGGAGAGGGAGGGCTACGTCTCAACGCGAGTGAGTCCTCCCACCGTGGTAGAAGTGTGTCCCCTCTGCTGGCGAGAATGAAAGGATGGGCGTGGAGCGCTTGCGCCCCTGTACGGAAACTGCTTGTGAAAAGTTTGGAACCCGAGTCTCGCTTTTTTCGGGCTTGGGCTCAAACGTTGAGTAGCACTTTCCTTTTCCGCATGCGCGGGAAAATGAGGAACGAGGCGAGACGCCCGCCCTACTTTAAGGTTGAGAACCGTTGCATATCCTCGGAAACTCGCGGGGCATGAGACGCAAGAAATCTTTCTCTGAGCTGCTCTGGCAGGCAGTTTTCGCAAAAGCAAACGATCGGTCCACCGGATCGGAGCGTCGTAGCGCAGGTTTCTCAACCTGCTGTATCGCCGGTTTCCTACCGGCACCTCCCCGTCCACCTGCCGAGCGTCTGCTTAACGGCAAGCGCATTGCAGGATTTAATCCTGCCGAAACAACAGCTTGCAAAGCTGCGCTGCATTGGCCCTGGCCAGGCCGCGCCGCGTTGCTCGCAGCCATCACCCTTTTGTTTTCACACTCCCTCCTGGCGCAATCGCCGCGGCTCGAAGTCATCCACGCGATGCTCCAGCGGCCCAACGATCCCTGGCCGCGCGGCCAGGGCCATGTTCTGCTGGCAGTCCCCGGTTGTCCCGAGGCGGGCAAAGGGTATCACGAGCCGGGCGGCAGTTTCAGTCCCGGCTTCGGCACGTTCGGCGTTTCAATCTGGATCACCGACAACACCGGCAGAATCATCGCAACCAGCGACAGCCTGCCGTTCGACGAAATCCGGCAGCAATTCGTCTGGCTCACGAATCGGAAACTCCCCGCCATCCGGACCGAGACACCCTACTACCGCGCGCGCTGGTCGTTTATCGGCGATGGCCGCTGGCAGCTCGACCTCAATCTTCAAACCGAGAGCGACAAGAAGGTTTTTGTTGTCATTCGCAGCGTCGGCCCCGCTGGCGGGCCGGTCCGGTTGCTCGATTGGAACAGCAAAGAACTTCGCATCAACGAGCGTTGGTCGGTCACGTGGAGTCCCGATCCGGCGACGGTTTCCGCCGGCGACGAAAGCGTTGAGAACTGGAAAGTGTCCGGCTCCGGATTGAACCGTTACACCAGCGAAGACGACTGGGGTTTCGCGCGGTTCGATCTGCGCGGCGCGAAAGATTGGATGTTTACGCTTCGCGACAATCTGCTGCCGCCCACGACACCGCTCGCGTATTCGTCAACGCTGGCCGGATTGGAACTGAACCTGCCGGACGCGAAGTTCACCAACTGCCTGCACGCGCAGGTGGCGCATTTGCTGATGGGCCTGGTGAACAACGAGACGCGACCCGGCGATCCCAACAATTACCCGCTCAACTGGCTGCGCGACGGCGCCTATGTCATCGTCGCGCTCGCCCGCGCCGGCCAGCTCGAAGTGGCGAAACAGCTTTGCCGCCCGTTCGCCGAGCAGGATTTGTTCGGCGGATTCGGTTCCGAAGCGGACGGGCCCGGCCTCGCGCTCTGGGCACTCGAGGAGGTCGCCGCCATCGCGCGCGACATGGATTTCGACCGCTGGCTCTGGCCGCATGCGAAGCGCAAGGCGGAGTTGATTCTCAAAATGCTTTCCGCCACCGAACCGCTCCGCAAGCCGTGCTCCGGCCCCATTGTGCCGGCATACACCAATCGCGACGACCTCGATCTGGTTTGCGACGCCGCGCAGGACGGGCTCATCGTCGGCAGGATGGATTGGCACCGGCCGATTCTGTTCGTCAACGCGGTGAGTTATCGCGGACTGCGCAGCGCGGCGGAACTGGCGGAGCGTCTTGAGAACGTCGCCGAGGCCAATGGGTGGCGCGACCGCGCGGCGGAATTGAAGCAGGCGTGGGAGAAGGCCCTCGAGACAGCCCAGGCTGAAGACGAGCGCACTTACATCTGCGGCCTGTATCCAGCCTGGGTGGTTTCGGACAAGGATGCGTTTCAGAAAAAGCTCGAGGAACGCCGCGCCAGGTCCCACGACGACGAAGACAAACTGAAAGAGAAGCCGCTTTGGAGCTATTTCAATGTCGCCGAAGCGCATCAATGGCTCGCGCTCGGCCAGCCGGACAAAGCGTGGAATGATCTGCGTTGGTTCTGGGACAATCAGGCGTCGCCCGGCCTGTTCACCTGGTGGGAAGGCAAGGGCGAGGAGAACACGTTCCATCGCTGGGAACAGGCGCGCGGCTGGGTCGCGCCGTCGAACGTCACGCCGCATTACTGGACCGCGGCGGAGATGCTGCTGCTCCAGCTCGACATGCTCGCGTATCTCGACGAATCCGGCAGCGAACCGACCCTCGTCATCGGCGCCGGCATTCCGAAGGAGTGGCTCGACATGGCGATGAGCGGCAAAGGACTTTCGACCCGGCTCGGCAAAGTGGATTGGGAATGGCGCAAAGGAAAAATGACGGTCTGGCTGCGCGGCGAAAAGTGCGCGGTCAAACTCGGTCCCGCGTTCAAATCCGACACGCCGCTGAAGGTGAAGGATTGAGCGATCGGTTGTGTTGACCCGGATAAACCCAAATAGTAGTGGCACAGACACGAACTAATTACAACCGACTTTTCCAACGGCTTGCTCAGGCGGCAATCCCCGGTGGGGGCCTTTGCCGCGGTTCGCCTACCCGGTGCGCAAGTCGTGTCAAGAACGCGGACACCCCGTCCACAAATCAACTCGATTTGTTCCCGCCCACGGACGCTGTTGGTGAATGCAAAACGAACACTGAACTCCGCACATCACGCCGTGACCTGCAGACATCACCGTTAAGAGCCAGCTGGGCATCATCTTGCACAAACTTCAGCTCACGTGACGCTCTCCGGCAGCCGCGTATTTTCAGTTGTTCGGGCCGGGTAGGTCCATTTGGCCTTAGTTACCAGTGCCATAATAGATCTCAGGCGCCAACCGGCCCGTTCTATTGTCTTAAGGTATTTGAAATAAATATGTTGTGATATGTGAAATGTTCGACAAACCACTCCACAAAACGGATGCGGCAAGACGGTTGCTTTATTCACGCTGAAGGGCGCCAGGTGCGAAATGAAAGTAAAGTCGTCCAACTCACAGCACGCGAGAATCTGGAAACAAGGTGGCGGCCGATTGCAGGCCGCATTCACTCTTGTTGAAGTCGTCATTTCCATGACCATCACGGTCATGGCACTGGCCGGCATCATCATGGGGTACATCCTCGCGACTCGACAGGCGGAGTGGTCAGCCTACTCGCTGGCCGCCCAGTCTCTGGCCACGCAACGCATCGAACAAACACGGGCGACGAAATGGGACCCGCGCGCCACGCCGCCGGTCGATGAATTGGTTGCCACGAATTTTCCAACCATTTCCACGAACATTCTGGATATGCCGGTCTCAGGGACCAATATCGCGTACGCCACCAACTTCTCCACGATTACCGATGTGTCCAGCGGGGGTTACCCCATGAAAATGATTCGCGTCGATTGCGTATGGTCGTTCAGACAGCGGGTATACACCAACACCGTGGCAACTTATCGCGCTCCCGACCAATGACCCTGACACCCTTCAAATCACGAGGCGTGAAGCAGAGCCGACGGGCAGAACAATCAGCCTTCACGCTGGTGGAATTGATGATCGCCACGTCGATCATGCTTATGGCCCTGGTGGGAGTGCTGACAGTCCAGCTTTTCGGAATGAAGCTGTTCGAATTGACCAGGTCCAAACTGGGCGCGAGCGATGACGCGCGAAAAGCGATTGACCTGCTGTGCACTGAAATTCGATCCGCGAAAATCATTAAGATCGGCAGCGGCGGCCCCGGCACGCCCAACTTTGCCGAGTGCGTCCCTGGCAAGCTGCAGCTCGGCAGCGCCATCCAGATTTACGCCACGACGAACACCAATTCCTTCGTGCGCTACTACTGGAATTCAACCACCAACCAGCTGGAGCGGACTCGAAGCGGCACGGCCGTTTTCACCGTGGTGGCCAATTTTGTCACCAACACCGCGGTCTTTGCTTCCGAAGACGCCTTTGGAAACGTGCTGACCAACAACCAGAACAATCGAGTGATCTCGATGAAACTGCAGTTTTATCAACTCCAGTATCCGATTGTTCGCATCGGACCCGGGAATTACTACGACTTTTACCAGCTTGCCACCAAAACAACCCGCCGCGCATTGGAATAGACGCTATGAACACCGCCCTGACCCGCATCCGAAGGACCGAGGAGGGATCGTCCCTCCTGCTGGTGACCATCCTGATTGTGATTGCCTTTATGCTGCTGGGCAGCGCGCTCTCCTGGAGCTCGCACAACGCCGTCACGATCGCCCGCAACAGTCAGTACTGGCGAACCGTTGCCGCCGCCGAAGCCGCGACAGAAAAAGTTCTTTCGCGCCTCGCCTGGGATTTTCAGAGTGTCAATGGTGAAAACACCGTTTACGGCGCGCTGAACGCAGGAACCTACCGCAGTCTGGTCCCCACTGCCGGCGAGGACAGCTACTGGACCCCCTATGCTTTCAGTGATGGGCTGGGCAACAACAGCCAGACTTACGTCGCGCTGGTTCCAGCCAGCCGCACCAATTGGACCGCGTTGAATTCGCAATACGCGGGGCTCTTCGGCGTCACCGACAGTTATATGGTCAAATCGTATTCCCGAGATACCCAAGGGCGTTTCAATGTGTCCGCCGGCGTTCAACAAAACGTGCAGCTTGCCACAATCCCCCTCTTTCAATTTGCCATTTTTTATAATGTGGATCTGGAAGTTGAGCCGGGGCCGAACATGACCGTCACGGGCCGGGTCCATGGGAACCGCAACATTTATCAAAATCCCGGAGCCAACCTCACCTATCAAAGCCACGTCACGTCCGCCGGCAATATCATCAACGGACCGGTTCCCGGTGATCCAGGCCACTCCGGTATCGACAACGGCACGGTCACGTATAACGGAGAGCATGATTCCAAGACCTCCCAGTTGACTCTGCCCATCAGCAGCGGCAGCGATCCGAATACGGTGTACGAAATAGTGAAACCACCTCCCCCCGGCGGTGACAGTGACGCGACGCTGGGGAAAGAGCGTTACTACAACAAGGCGGACATCATCATAAGAGTGACCGACCCACCGGCAGGTTCACCACCCGGTACGCCGCCCGTCGTGATCGGCACGAGCGGTTCCTACAATCTGCTGGCCACGCCGGTCAATGTCGGCGGTTTCGTTACGGTTTCCACAAACAGATTCTACAACGGACGCGAAGGCAAAGGGGTCAACGCGATCGACATCAACGTGGGAGCTTTCAAGGCCTGGGCAGACAATCCGTCGGGTGGCGCAAGTTCTTTGTGGACGCTTTACGGACACGAGCCCGGCTTGCTTTATGTCATTGATCAACGGACCACTTCGGTTCCTCCCGGCACGGAACCGGGCGTCCGCGTGCTCAATGGCGCACAACTCCCCAATGGTGGATTAACCGTGGCCACCGGGGACCCCATTTATGTTCAGGGAGATTTCAACACCCGGGATTCGAGCGGCGCATCGGTTGGCTCCGACACCACCCACACCAAACCGGCTTCTTTGGTGGGCGACGCCATCACTGTGCTGTCCAACGGATGGACCGACTCCGCCAACGCCACCAGCAGCAAAGGCAACCTGCACGATGCCAGCAGCACCACCGTCAACGCCGCGTTTCTGGCGGGCATCGTCCAGACCGGCCCCAACTCCTACAGCGGCGGGGTGGAAAACTTCCCGCGGTTTCTTGAAAACTGGAGCGGCGACACCTTGACCTACAACGGCTCCATGGTCGTATTGTTTTACAGCAGAATCGCCACCGGCCTTTGGAAAGGCACGGGCACCTATTACAATCCCCCGACACGCAACTGGACGTTCGACAATAATTTCCTGAACCCAAACAAACAGCCGCCGGGCACGCCGGCATTCCGCGTGCTGATTCGGGGCGACTGGCTGACTCTGGGTCGGGATCCCACCGCCCATTGGCACCATGAACGGTGGGGCGAGACTCCGTCGAGCCCTGATCTCCGAAAGACAGAAAATCAGGGCTCGACGGAGTCTCGCCCCACCTCGGTTCATGGTGTCCCAACCGATCAGCAGTTCACCCGATGGCTGAAGCGCGCAATTTCCTGGCGCGTTGGCATCGACGGCTGCGCGCCCGGTCGAGTGACGGAAATGGCGGCTGCGGTCAGGGCAAATTGAATCGCTTCCTCGACCGGTTTTCCCTCGGCAATCGCGGTGGCGAAGGCGCCGGAAAAACAATCGCCCGCGCCGACCGTGTCAACGCTTTTGACTTCCGTGGCCGGGAACCAGCGCGTGCCGGTCGCGCGGCACCAGCAAACGCCGCGGGCGCCACAGGTCGCCAGCACATGCGATGCGCCGAGCGCGAGCAATTGACGCGCGGCGGTTTCGACTTCCCGCCTTCGTCGGGTCGGCAAGCCGGTTAACGCGCACAACTCGCTTTGGTTCGGCGTCAGAAACCTGGCTTGCCGAAGCAAGCTGACGGGCACAAGCCGGGCCGGAGCGGGATTGAGCAGCACGGGGACGTTGTGCCGCGCGCCGTGCGAATCGCGCCCGTGGCCGCCTCGATATGCTTCGGCAGGAGATCGTCGTTCGATCCGCGCGCGACGCCGATCAGGTTTTCGCCGCGGGCATCCACCAGGATGAGCGCCGCGCCGCTCGGTCGGGTCGCGCTGCGCACAACGTGGCGCGTGTCGATCCCCGCGTTGCGCAATCCTCTCAGGGCGGCATCGCCAAAATCGTCCTTGCCGATGTTGCCGACGAAGCTGACATGCGCGCCGGCCCGGGCCGCCGCCACCGCCTGATTCGCGCCCTTGCCGCCGGCGACGATTTGAAACCGGCTGCCGATGATGGTCTCGCCGGGTCGCGGCAGTTGCGGCACACGAATCACCAGGTCGGTGTTCGCGCTGCCGATGACGATGATGCGCGGTTTCACGGACGGTCGCCGGTTTGCCGAAGCCTGGCTGAGTCCGAACCACGAATATCGAACGACGAACCGGATCCGAAGCCCGAATGGCCGAAACCGAGACGTCGGCCCGGGAACGCATTTGGGATTTCGTCATTCATCATTCTTTCGGGTTTCGTCATTCGGATTTCGGAATTCCAAACCGTCGTGCTCCCGGTCACGGCTTTCGAGGACGCTCGTTCCACCGGGCGTGAGGTCACTTTTTGTTCGCCGTTTTTTTCTTTGATTTGGTTTGGGCCGGTTGTGCTCCCGCCGCTTCGACTTTCTTTTTCAAATCATCCAGCTCTTTGCGGAGTTCGCGGTTCTGCTTCTGCAAGGCCAGCACCTCGTCGCGCAGGTTTTTGAAATCATCCACTGGCTTTCGCCCGGCGCGCAGATCAGCCACGGCGCGATCGGCGGCAGTTCGTTCCGGGCTTTCCTTTGCGGCGGTGGCAAATTTTTCAAGCGCCGCGATGGCTTTCGGGTCGCCCAACGTTCCAAGCGCGTTGATCGCGGCCAAATGAATGCTCCGCTTCTGATGGTTCAAATAACCCATCAGGAATTCGCGGACGTTGTCCTTCTTCTCCTCGTTGCGCGCCAGATAAGCCAGTGCGCTGAGTCCTTGCCCGAAGCCGCGACTGGTGAACGCGGCTTCCCGTTTCGACAGCGCATCCAGCAACGGCGCCAGGTAAGCCGGATCATCCTGCGATCGCATCGCGCCGATGGCCGCGTCGGCGAGTTCGTTGCGATAGGATTCGGAGTTCAGGAACCGGAGCAGCGCCTCATGCACCTCCGGCTTCGCGTAACCGCCGATGGCCCGGATGGCTTCGCTGAGGATGTCCGGGTTCTTCTCCGCTTCCAGGGTCTGGCGCGCCGCGGCGTAAGCCGTGTCGCGATAAAAGCCGCCGAGGTCGTCCACGACGTGCCGGCGGACGCGCGCGTCCGATTGCCGGCTCGAAGCCAGGAGCGCCTCCAGCGCTTCGTCGGTGTGAATCGAGCGCAGCGCCCGCGAGGCCTCGACGCGCACGCCGTAAAACGGGTCCTGGTTCAACCGCTCTTTGAGCCGGGCGACCGTTTCCTTGTCCTTCTTGGCGCTCAGTTGTTCGACGGCCAACAGTCGCCCGACCGCGTCGTTCGCGTCCGCCAGTTGGGCGTGAAGCATGGCGCTGGGCGGGTTGAACGTGATCCTGGCCAGCAAGGTGTAATCGGGATCGAGGCGGACTATCTCCGGCGCGGACTCAAGCGGGAAATAAAAATCCTCCTCCTTTTCCTTCACCTGAACCGGGCGGTCAACCGCGCCGAATTTGCCTTTGAAACGAACCGTGAGCGGAAAGTTGAACAGCGAAACGTTGTCACCGAGTTTCTGCGCTTGTCGAATGGAGAGCTTCGCGAGCCGGGTCTTTTCGTCCCAATGGTAGTTCACTTCCAGTTCCGGGTGGTGGGCGTGATAAACCCACTGGTCGAAGAACTGGTCATAAGAGCGCCCCGAAAGCTCCTCGATGACGGCGCGCAAATCCTCGGTCACCACATTGCCGTATCGGTGCCGCTCCAGGTACGTCCTGATGCAACGCCGGTAAAGTTCCTCGCCCAGTTGCGAGCGGAGCATGTGCAGCACCCAGC
>QHPW01000292.1:5594-7364 GCA_003219675.1 Verrucomicrobiota bacterium | reverse complement strand
CGTTGGTGTCATTCGTCAGGCCCGTGATATGCCGGGCGCGCTGGTAAAGCTCGTACAGCATCGAATCGCGCCCGTTTTTATGACCGTCGTAGAGCGACTCATAGTAGGTCGCGAACCCTTCGTTGAGCCAGATGTCGCTCCAATCCTTGCACGTGACGAGGTCGCCGAACCATTGGTGCGCCATCTCATGCGAAACCAGGGCTTCACTGTCGCGAATGTTCTCCGTGGCGTCGGTGAAAAGCGTGCTGTCCGTCAGCGTCGTGCAACTCGTGTTCTCCATGCCGCCCGCCACGAAATCATTCACGCAAACCTGATCATACTTCGGCCAGGGATAGGGCACGCCGATTTCCTGCTCGAAAAACGCCATGATGTCTTTGGTGTCGCGGAACGAGCCGGCCGCCTCATGGATCTCCGACGGCGGGGTGTAAAACGCGAGCGGGATGTTGTTGTGTTTGTCCTCGATTTTTTTGAAATAGCCGGCGACGAGCGTGATCAGGTAGTTGGCGTGCGGTTTGTCCTGCGACCAGTGGACCGCCACCAGCCCCGTCACCGGGTCCTTCTCCTCTGAAACCAGCCTTCCGTTCGACAGCACCGTCATTCCTTCGGACACGCGGCAGGTGATTTCCGAAGTGAACTTTTCGTTCGGCGAATCAAAGCACGGATACCAGTGCCGCGCCTCGATTTCTTCGCCTTGGGTGAACAGGTGGGTGTCGCCTTCCTTGTAGCCCATCTCCGGAGTGCGAAAGTAAAGCCCCTGTCTTGGCTCCGCATGGTAGGTGACGGTCACGGCCGCCTCCTTGTCCGGTGGAATCGGCTCGGCGAATGTGACGATCACTTTTTCATCGGTCACTTGATAGGTTTGGATTTTTTCCGTGGCGGTGACGGAATGGACCTCCAGGTCCACGGCGTCGAGTTTCAATTCCTCGACCGGTCTGGCGATGGGTTTGAATCGAAGGGTCGCCTTGCCCTCGACGGTGCGCTGCTTGAAGTCGGGCGTGACCTCGAGCGCCAGGTGCAGAACGTCAACCTCGCGGTCGAGCGCGTATTTCCGGTGCGCGGACGAGTCGAGCGGCGCCAGAAAGGCGGCTGACTTGAGGCACTCAATCCCTTCGGTCTCGGCGCACGTGACGAAAAAAAAAGCGCCGACGAGAATACAGCGGAAAAGGTTGTTCATAGTTGGATGGCGGCGCCGGTAGCGTTACCACTAATCCAGTGGGCAAGCAAAGTCATTTACCTCCCGGCCATATAATTCGATCGAGCGAATGCTGTTGCCGGCAATCGTCTGGAGCGCTTGCCAAAAGTCATTTCCAATGACCGTCCGGTGCGGGCACTCCTCTGACCGGTCCCGGGACTGCGGGACCACCCTCTCCCTTTATCGGATCATCGGGACCATGAACCGACCTGGACAAATTCGTGTTGCATATGCGACACGAATTTGTCCAATAGATTATAGGGTTCATGGAAAGCGAGCAGCTCCAAAAATTGGACGTGAGTTGGGGCCATGAACCCCACCCCCAACCCCTCCGAGGAGGGGATTCAATGTCGGCGTGCGCTTGCCGAGTTCCCCTCCTGGGAGGGGCGAGGGGTGGGTCGGTTCATGGAAAGTTTCCACGGTTTTGCAACCGCGCATTTGGACCCTGAACCTGGTAGGGACGGCGCGCTGCGCCGTCCGCGCCGCGCTCAGCGGCGCAATGATGCCGCCCGCTGCTTCGCGGGCGGGGACATCGCAGCGCGATGTCCCTACCAAAGTCAGGTTCATGGGAAGCCCCC
>QHPW01000292.1:0-5523 GCA_003219675.1 Verrucomicrobiota bacterium | reverse complement strand
CTGCAGAGTGGGACAGGCTTCCAGCCTGTCAGTCCCGAACAGGCAGGATGCCTGTGCCACTTTCTGAGGTTCATGGAAAGCCTCCACGGTTTTGCCACCGCGCATTGGGACCATAAACTGGATCGTCCTCGTCGTCGTCCTCGTCCTCGAAAAACGAGTCGGCCAGTCGAGGACGAGGACGACAATGAGGACGACGACGAAGGGACGGTTCATGGAAAGAACTCCCCGAACTTGGAAGGCGGATGGCCCCGTTGCCAGCGGTCCCCTCACCCCGTCCGTCTCCCCTCCGCAGGCCAGAGGGTGCCGAGGCAACGCCCACGGCCGCGTACGGCGCTCGCACCTGACCCGGCCGGCCCGCCGCGTCCAAAACCGCGAAAAATCGTCGTTGACACCCGTCATCGACGGCGCAAAATTCCGAGCATGGGCTCCGGGGCAAAAGCAATTCTTCACGAACCGCGCACCGTCAAGCAATTTCCTGTCAGTTTGCTCGTTCTCAGCTTGCTCGCCGCGGTTAATTTTCCGGGACAGGCGAATGCGGATACCGTGATTACGGTGACAAATGGAACGGGCGGCTACACAGCAAACCGCCTCGCATTCTATGATGCAAACGGGACGTATTTGGTCCTTGATGGCGTGAATGGCGTCGTAACGATCACTTACCCCGGCCAGACTACGTTCACTTTTCCGTATAGCCAGATGGTTTCGGGGCTCTCGGTGACGGGCTCGTGGAGCGGCGCAGACGAGTCGGGCTATGTCTATACGGCCTCGGTCCAGGAAGCCCTTGTGCAGACGAGGCATGGAGGTTCGGGGAGAGGTGGAGGATATAGGACGATCATAACCACTTCTCTGGCGGGCGGAAACATTACGTATGACTATGCGGGGGCATACGCGCCGCCATTGGTCGCGCCAGTGGTAACGGCGGATTCGACGACAACCTCCGTGACGCTCTCCTGGTCGGCTGCGAGCGGTGGCGTGCCTGCTTACACCTATTCGGTCTACGACCAGAACGGTACGGACGTGGCGGACACGACCGGGCTTACGGCGAGCTTCACCGGACTTGTACCTGGAACTGCGTACGAGTATACCGTGGTAACAACGGATAGCGCGGGGAGGCAGATCACCTCTGCCCCTGCGACCGTTTATACGTTAGCTCCGACCTTGAACACGGTATATAAGTATAATCCAGCCGATAACACCGTGACGGCAACGTGGGACGCCGACCCGACTGCGGTGAGTTATTCGGTGTTCTACTTCGATTGGGCATCGGGGATGTGGCTGGACGGCGCGGATACGACAGGAACATTGGCCACGGTCTCAGGATGGAGCCCTGATATCTATGTGGCATTCTACCTCGCGGCTTATGACGTGAATGGCGTGGAAACCGATTACGATCAGCAGTGGGTCAGTGTCCAAGCTCCTCCTCCCCCGCCTCCGCCGGATGAGGATGATTTTGACGATTAAGCCAAATCCACCGGATCAACGTCCAGCGTGAGTGAAACGTCCTCCGGCAGCGCCAGGGTTTCCATCAGCTTCAGCAGCGACCGGCTGAGCTTGCTCATCTGCCGCGTGCGCAGCATGAGTTGATAACGATAATAAGTCTCCGCGCGCAGCAACGGCGCAGGCGCCGGACCGGCGATGATCAGGTCGGGAAGCGCGTGGACCGCCGGCGGTTGGGAAAGTGGGAAAGCGGGAAGGTAAACAGGCGTGACACCGGAATTGACCGGCCCGGGTTCGGCGCTCTCACTTTCCCGCTTTCCCGCTTTCTGACTTCCCGGCCCGACCAGCTTCTCAATCTCCTTTCGGATATGATCTGCCGAAAGCCGGACCTTCTCCTCGTTGCGTCCTCTCAACGTGAGCAGCGCGACGCGGGTCAGGGGCGGATACCCGAGCTGTTCGCGAAATTCGAGTTCCTGTTCGTAAAAGCCCCCGAAATCATGGCGACGCGCGTATTGAATCGCCGGATGAAACGGCGTGAAGGCCTGGACGATCACCTCCCCTTCCACCTCCCCGCGGCCCGCTCGCCCGGAAACCTGCGTGAGCAATTGAAACGTCCGCTCGCCTGCGCGAAAGTCCGGCTGATGCAGACTCAGATCGGCATAGATGATGCCGACGAGCGTCACATTCGGGAAATGCAGCCCTTTGGCGATCATCTGCGTGCCGACCAGGATGTCGATTTTGCCGGTCCGAAAATCCCCCAGGATGCGGCGATAATCCTCCTTGCGTTTCAGCGCGTCGGAGTCCATGCGGCGCACGCGCGCGCGCGGAAACAGCTTCGCCAGCGTGTCCTCAACTTTTTCCGTGCCCAGTCCGGCGTAACGAATCGCCGGATTGCCGCATTTCTCATTCGGACAAACCGCAGGCGCGGAGGCTTCGTGGCCGCAAATGTGGCAACAGATTTTTTGTTTTGCCCGATGATACGTCAGGGACACGCTGCAATTCGGGCACCCGGCCACGTAACCGCAGCTGAGACATTGCAGCGACGTCGAGTAGCCGCGGCGGTTGAGAAACAACATCACCTGCTCGCGCCGCTCCAGGCGTTGGGTGATTTCCTCCTTCAACCTTTGCGAAAAAATGGGCGCGCCCTTCTCCTTGCGCGCCTCCTGGCGCATGTCGATCACGCGCACCAGGGGCATCTTTTTATCGTCGGCGCGCTGCCGCAGTTCGAGCAGGATGTATTTGCCCTTTTGCGCGTTGTGGAAACTTTCCAGCGACGGCGTTCCGGCCGCGCATCACCGCCACGTCGCGCGCGTGATAACGCGGCGCCTCCTCCTGCTTGTACGAATGCTCGTGTTCCTCATCCACGATCACCAGCCCCAGGGGATCGACCGGGGCAAAAATTGCCGACCGCGCGCCGATGACAATCTTCGCGCGGCCTTGTCGGATCTTGTGCCATTCATCGTGGCGCTCGCCTGCGGACAAATGGCTGTGCAACACCGCCACGAGCGTTTGCAGCGGCCCGGAGCAAAAGCGCGCTTTGAACCGTTCGACCGTCTGCGGGGTGAGTGAAATCTCCGGCACCAGCACGACGGCGCCTTTGCCCTGGTGCAGGCAGTGAGCGATCGCCTGCAAATAAACTTCCGTCTTGCCGCTGCCCGTCACGCCGTGGAGCAGGAAGGTTGATGGTTGATGGCTGATGGTTGATGGCTCTTTGCTGTCGAGCGCCGCCCTGATTTTTTCCAGCGCGGCGGCCTGCTCCGGATTCAGCGCCAACGGCCGGGTCGGCAGGATGTGCTCGTGCGCGTAAGGATCGCGTTCGGAAATTTTCGTGCCGATGTGGACCAGGCCCTTGTCCTCGAGTCGCCGTACGGTTTCGGCAGTGGTATCCGCGAGATCGACCAACTCCTGCAACGGCATCTCGCGCCATTCCTCGATAACGTTCCAGACCTCCTGTTGGCGTTTGGTCAGCCTGGGCAGCGCACCGCTCAGAGGCAGCGCGCGGACGAACAATCGCTCGCGCCAGCCGGCCTGCTCCTTGCGCACCGCCTCGGGCAGGACGCTTTTCAACGCGATTTCAACCGGGCAACAGTAGTAAACGCCAATCCAACGCGCCAGTTCCAGGATCTTCGGCGTCACCAGGGCTTGTTTGCCGACGACTTTCAAAAGCGGTCGCAATTGGGCGCGCGGCGAATCCTCGACCAGCGCCGTCACGCAGCCCATCAATTGTCGCGGGCCGAACGGGACTTTGACGCGCGTGCCGACTTCGACTTCTCCCTGCAGTTCCGGTGGGACGAGGTAATCGAATTCCTTGCCCAGCGCGAGTTCGAGGGTAACACGGGCGATCATTTTGAAGGTCGATGTTCAAGGTTCGATGTTCAAGGTTCAAGGTTCAAAGTGCGACGCTCGAATGTTCGATCTTCGCTTGAATCCTCGACTCGCCGCGGCTCTCCCGCTACAAGTGCGCCGTGCGTCGTCGCGGGTTCGCTTTGGTTCTGGTGTTCCTGGTGTTCGCGGGACTCGTCGGCTGTTGGCGCTACTGCCAGTGGCGCGAGCATCGTTTTGACGCGGTGATCCTGGCGGCCGCGACTCATTACGGTGTCGAGCCGGCGCTGGTCAAAGCCGTGGTCTGGCGCGAGAGCTGGTTCAATCCCAACGCCCGCGGCTCGAGACAGGAGTTCGGTTTGATGCAAATCCGTGAGGCGGCCGCCGTGCTCGATCCGGCCACCAACACACTGGCCGGCGCGTGGTATTTGGCCAGGCTGCTGCGCCGCTACCAGAAGACCGACAGCCCGATTCCTTACGCTTTGGCCGACTACAACGCCGGGCGCGGCAACGTGCTGCGCTGGACTAAAGCAACCGCGGCGACGAACAGCGCCGCGTTCATCGAACAGATGGATTTTCCCGGGACGCGCAAATACATCCGCTCGGTGGTCAGCCGTTACGATCATTATCGCCCGAGGGTTCCGGCTCAGAACCCATGAGGAGTGTCAGCATTTGGAAGCCCGGACTGGCGCTACGTCTATCAGCTCGCGACCAAAGACCTCGGCATGGACCCCACTCATAACCGGCAAAGAACGGATGGTCGCGGGCTGCGCGCAAAACGAGTGGCACGGGCGTCGCGCCCGTGAGGTTCCGGTTTTGGCGCCATGGACTCTTCTGGAACACACGGGCTAGACGCCCGTGCCACTACACCTGCAGCAGACTTTGCGCGACTTGCGACGATTTCGACAGATACTGATAGATTTGGAAATCTGCATGGGGTGAATCCTCTACTGTCTTTGGGGCATGGTTCGACTCGCTTTAGGGGGTCCACCCCGTAGAAACACAGACCTACCCCGGGCATAATTCCGGCGCATTGGAAAGAGACACTCACCATGTATCAATTCGTAAACGTAAACCTTTTGCAACCTGAAATGAACAATTTGAGTGGGAGCAGCGTCTGGAGTCGGTCACGCACGGTCCTCGTGAAAGCCTCGGCGTCATTTCCAACCCTTGCGGCGTTTGTTGCCCTGCTGGGCATTCTGTTTCACAACGCGCCGGTCCTGGCCGACGGTTGTCCCGCGCCCAGCTTCGATTCGGTGAGCATCCCCGCCGGCGCGGTTTCGGCCGACGTTGTCGTGCAGCCGATAGACGACACGGAAGTCGAAGGCTCTGAGACCGTCGTTTTGACTCTGTCAACGAATGCCGCTTACACGATTGGCCAAGGGGGCAGCAGCGCCACCGTCACCATTGCGGACAACGATGAGGTAGCGACCGATCCCACCATCCACCCAGGGCATCTCTTCGTGTCTGAATCTGATAGCGGCAACATTTATCAAGTTGCTCCGGACGGAACCCGGAGCACGTTTGCGACCGGAATGAGCAATCTTTGGGGGTTGGCCTTTGGCCCGGACGGCAATCTGTTTGCGGCGGACTATGGCGCCGGAACCATTTACAGATTTACTCCCAACGGAGCGAGAAGCGTTTTTGCCAACGTCAATTTGTTCAACTCCGTGGCTCATGGTCTGATTTTCGATAGTACTGGGAACCTTTTTGTGACTCCTGTTCCCGGTGCTTATATTTATAAGATCAACCCCGACGGTAGCG
>QHPW01000291.1:12706-16239 GCA_003219675.1 Verrucomicrobiota bacterium | reverse complement strand
CTGACTGATTTCTATCGTTGGGAGATCAGGGCTCGACGGAGTCTCCCCCCGCCGTTCATGGCACCAATGCGCGTTCAAAAATGGGCGTGGCGGCCCTTCATGAACCTGCGTCCGCACCGGTGCAACCTCTTGTCGCATATGCGACAAAA
This sequence comes from Verrucomicrobiota bacterium, assembly GCA_003219675.1. Lineage (GTDB taxonomy): Bacteria > Verrucomicrobiota > Verrucomicrobiia > Limisphaerales > AV2 > AV2. The sequence goes on along the minus strand of QHPW01000291.1, from coordinate 16,090 downwards.
ATTCGTCCTGCCCTGGAAGCTGCCGATGATTGCAAGTTCTTTGCTGGCGCTGAACGCGACCGCTGCCGTGCAGGTCGTCAGATTTGATCCGCCGTTGAGCATCAATGCCTTTTCGGAACCGCCGGCCGGCGGTGTGCTGGCAAACGTGTTGGCGGTTGATTTCAACGTGGATGGCGACGTTGATTATCGTCTGGCCTACGCGTACGGATTCATCGAAGCCTATGTAAACAACCCGACTCGTTTTGGCAGGAGGGGGCCATCCGATGAGCCATTCATCGGCGGCCCGGTGGCTGCCGTGCCGCTGGGTTCGATCATCGGCAGCAACATCATCTCGTCCGTGCCGACAAATTCCTATGGCTGGTCGGAGGGTTACACCAACCGCTACGACCTGACCCAGCCTCTAGGGGATCACGAGGCCGGCGTGATTAGCGCCGGTTTTATCCCCGCGGTCCCCGGGCCAATCATTTCGATTTCCGCAGACGGCACGATGGTGACAAACTATTACTATGGCGAACCGGTTGTGAGCGGGGATATTGCGCGCAAGGAAGCGGTGATGGCGCTGGAGTTTCACATCAACGGACAGCCTCATTACGGTTACATCCACGTCGATTGCCGCCCGTTAACGGATACGCCGTTGAGTGGCGCCGTCGGGTTCATCTACGGCTGGGCGTATGAAACCGAGCCGGGCGTCCCGATCAAGGCCGTGTCACTGTCGCCTGCCAGCAATCGAAACGAGCGCAAGCCGCGCCCTGACCGGGCCGAGCAGAGAGGCAGAGGTCAGGCTTTGCCTTGATCGGAGATTGAAGAAATTCAAGGCCTCAACTTCCGCTCCAGGATTTCGCCCACGAGCGACGGGTTCGCCTTGCCTTTGCTGAGCTTCATCACCTTTGGCCGCAATGACGTCGTCGCAAAACTTCTCAACGGCGCCGGTGTCGCTCACCTGTGCCAATCCTTTCTTCTGTGCAATTGCCGCCGGCGATTCGCCCGTGTCGAACATTTCGTTGAACACCTGCTGCGCGGCAGCGCTGCTGAGAGTTTGGTTCTCGACCAGGCCGACGAGTTCAAGGAGGGCTTCGGGTTTGAATTTGAGGTTGGTCAGTGTAAGCCTCGTACCAGCCGGCGTGAGGAGGCTCTGACCTTGCTCGGCGGTATTCTCGAAAGAAGTCAGAGCCTCCTTACGTCGGCTGCTACTTTCCGCCAACCGCGCCCGCAGATTGTTGATCAGCTAGTTGGCGACGACCTTGGGGGTCTTCGCTTGTTTCGCAATACCTTCAAAATAGTCTCCCAGCGGCACGTCCCACACAAATGCCTGCGCATCAGAAGCGGGCAATTGGTAATCGCGCATAAACCGCTGCTTGCGCGCCAGCGGCAACTCCACCACGCGTTTCCGCACTTCGGCCAGCCATTCCTTCGTCGGCTCGAAGGGCATCAGGTCCGGCTCCGGGAAATAGCGATAATCATGCGCGTGCTCCTTGGTGCGCATTTCTTCGGTGACACCCGCGACGTCGTCCCAGCGCCGCGTGGATTGCACCAGCTTGCCGCCGTTGTTCAGGGCTTCGATCTGGCGCGGAATTTCATATTCGAGCGCCTTTCTTACGCCGCTGAAGCTGTTCATGTTCTTGATCTCGATCTTGGCGCCGAGTTCATTCGTCCCCTTCGGCCTCACGCTCACGTTCACGTCGCAACGCACCATCCCCTTCTCCATATCGCAATCGCTTACGCCGCCGTAAACCAGGATGTCCTTGAGCGCATTAAGGTATTCGTATGCCATGTCGGCGCCGGAGATGTCCGGTTCGGAAACGATTTCAAGCAACGGCACGCCGGCGCGGTTGAAGTCCACGCCGCTGTTCCGCTCGAAATGAAAATTCTTGCCCACGTCCTCCTCCAGGTGCGCTCGCGTGATGCGCACGCGTGAAATCCCGCCGTTGAACTCGAAGTCCACATAGCCGTTCGCCGTCGAAGGCTGGGCATACTGCGTTATTTGATAATTCTTCGGCACGTCGGGGTAGAAGTAGTTTTTGCGGTCGAACCTGGCGACGCTCGACACGGCGCAGTTGAGCAGTAATCCAGTCAGCGCCGTCAGCCGCAGCGCCTCTTCGTTCGCCACGGGCAACACTCCCGGCATGCCGAGGCAGACCGGACAAACATTCGTGTTCGGGGACGCGCCGAACTCATTGGCGCACCCGCACCACATCTTCGACCTGGTTCTGAGTTGAACGTGCGTCTCCAGTCCGATGACCGCTTCGTAATCCATAACTTGAAAAAAAGTTTAACCACAGACACATCAGGATGCACCCGGATTTTTCGGTTGGAATCGGGGAGCGCGCCCGCCTCGGGCGCTGCCAACGGCGCCCTCGCCGTTGGCATTCCGACGCGAGGCGTCCCGAATGCTTGTCCTCTTGCTGCCGGGTTCGGCGCGGGGCGCGCCGAACAGCAGCCGCAGCGGCTGCGCTCCCCGTTCCTCTGACTGAATCGTTCCGGCTTAGACCGCCGCGGGTTCGGGTTGTTCGGGGACTTGCGGACGCCGGCGGCGCAAAAGCTTCATGATCCATTCCTGGAAGGACTCCAGATAGAGGTAAATCACCGGAGTGATATAGAGCGTGAGAAGTTGCGAGACCACCAGGCCGCCCACCACGCAGAGCCCGAGTGGACGCCGCGCTTCGCCGCCGGCGCCGTAACCGAAGGCGATCGGCAAAGCCGACATCAAGGCGGCCATCGTCGTCATCATAATCGGCCGGAACCGCAGCAGGCAGCCTTGATAGATTGCGTCGAACGGTGTCCTGCCCTGTTTCTGCGCAGCGAGCGCGAAGTCGATCATCATGATCGCGTTCTTCTTCACGATGCCGACGAGCATGATCAAGCCCACGAACGCGTAGATGTTCAGGTCAGCGCGGGAGACCAATGCCTCCTGCACGGCCTTGAAACTCTGGGCGTGTACGACTTCAAGAAAAGTGTCCCGGTTCCAACTAAAAATAATCAATGTGGCGAGCGCGCCGAAACCCGCCGAGGGCAGACCGGACAGAATGGTGATCGGATGAATGAAACTTTCGTAGAGAATGCCGAGGATGATGTAGATGACCAGAATCGACATGATCAGCAACACGCCCAGACCCTGGATCGATGACTGGAACACCTGCGCGGATCCTTGGGAGCTCCAATGCAAAGTCGCCGGCGCGTGAACCTCCGTCATCATCTTCTCCACCTGATCGACGGCGGTGCCGAGTGCGATTCCGGGCGTCAGATTGAATGAGATGGTGACCGAGGGCAGCTGGCCCAGGTGCGACACGGTCATCGGGCCGACACCTCGAGTGATTTTCGCCACTCCACTGAGTTGAACCAGTTTTCCCGAGGCCGAACGGATGTAGAGTTGCGAGAGCGCGGCGA
>QHPW01000291.1:0-12680 GCA_003219675.1 Verrucomicrobiota bacterium | reverse complement strand
CCCAATACTCGTTGGCCGGCGTGTAAATGGTGGAAATCTGGCGCGAGCCGTAGGCGTCGTAAAGAGCGCTTTCGATTTGTTCCGCCGTGACGCCCAGCGCGTGAGCCCGGTCGCGGTCGATCTCGACGTTCACCTGTGGCGTGCGGATGAGCAGGTCGCTGCTCACGTCCTGGAAGCCGGGCAACTGCGCTATCTTCGCCTCGATGATCGGCGCCCAACGATACAGCTCCTTCGTTTCGGTGCTTTGCAGGGTGTATTGGTAAAGGCTCCTGGTCAACATGCCGCCGATGCGGATCGCGGGCGGGTTTTGCAGGTAAACCTTGATGCCGGGAATGGCCGCAAGCTTCGGCCGAAGCTTCTGAATGATTTCATCCACATGAAGCCGACGCTCGGACCGGGGCTTCAGACGAATGAAGATGCGCCCGCCATTGGCCGCAACCGTCGAGCCGCCCGCCCCGATGGATGAGGTGAAATTCAGCACGTTGGTGTCGGTGCTGATCACGCGATTCACGGCCGCCTGATGTTCATACATCGAGTTAAACGAGATGCCTTGCGCGCCTTCGGTGATGGCGAAAATCTGTCCGGTGTCTTCGCTGGGAAAAAACCCTTTCGGGATTTTTATGAACAAGACCACGGTAGCGGCCAGCAGCACCCCTGAGACCGCCAGCGTGGCCCGCTGGTGTCGCAGCACGAACTTGAGCGTGCGGTCATAGGTGCGAAACATGCCTTCGAAAAACTTCTCCGACAGCGTGTAGATCCGGTTGTGCTGGGTCCTGCCCTGATGGCCCCGGAGGAAACGGCTGCACAACATCGGCGTGAGCGTGAGCGACACAAAACCGGAGACCAGCACCGCCACCGCAATCGTCACCGCGAACTCGTGCAACAGGCGTCCGACCATTCCGCCCATGAACAGCACCGGAATGAACACCGCCGCGAGTGAAAGAGTCATTGAAATGATCGTGAAACCGATTTCCTTCGAGCCTTTCAACGCCGCGGCGAGAGGCGAATCGCCTCCCTCGATGTGTCGCACGATGTTTTCCAGCATGACGATGGCGTCGTCCACGACGAGCCCGACGCACAGGGTCAGTGCCATGAGCGAAAGGTTGTCGAGGCTGTAGCCGAGCAGGTACATCACCGCGAACGTGCCGATGAGTGAGAGCGGCACCGCGAGGCTGGGAATGACCGTCGCCGAGAGGTTGCGCAGGAACAGGAAGATCACCATCACCACGAGCGCCACGGTCAGCTTGAGTGTGAATTTCACGTCGTTCACCGACGCGCGGATGGATTGCGAACGGTCGTAGAGAAGTTCCAGTTTCACCGAGGCCGGCAGCAATTCGCGGAAGTCAGGAAGGAGTTTGCGGATATTGTCCACGACCTCGACGGTGTTCACGCCGGGCTGGCGAAACACAGCCATCGAGATGGCGCGCGTGTTGATCACCCAACTGGCGATCTTGTCGTTTTGCACACTGTCCAGCACGCGGCCCAGTTCCTGCAAACGCACCGGCGCGCCGTTGCGATACGCAACAATCAGCGGACGATAATCCGCCGCCTTCATCAATTGACCGTTGGCCTGCACGGTGAAGGCCTGGTGCGTTCCGTTGAGGGTGCCGGTCGGCAGATTGACGTTGCCCTGGGACACGGCCTCCTGCACTTCGTCAATGCCGATGCCGCGCGAGGCCAGCTTGTTTGGGTCGAGTTGGACGCGGACGGCGTATTGCTGCGCGCCGAAGACCGAGACCTGGGCCACGCCATTCACCATTGAGATACGCTGGGCCATCATGGTCTCGGCATATTCGTCCACAGTCGAAAGCGGCAGCGTGGGCGAGGTCAGCGCGAGAAAAAGAATCGGCGAATCCGCCGGGTTGACCTTGTTAAACGTAGGCGGCGACGGCATGCCGGGGGGCAACTGCCGCGCCGCCTTGGAGATGGCCGCCTGCACGTCCTGCGCCGCCGCGTCGATATCGCGCGAAAGTGAGAATTGAATGGTGATTTGCGTCAACCCCTGGGCGCTGACCGAGCTCATCGAATCCACGCCGGCAATGGTCGAGAACTGACGCTCCAACGGCGTGGCGACGGAGGACGCCATGGTTTCCGGGCTTGCGCCCGGCAGGCTCGCGCTGACCGAGATGGTGGGATAATCCACGGTCGGCAAATCGCTCACCGGCAAGGTGCGATACGCGATGATGCCAAACAACAGGATGGCCGCCATCACGAGCGTCGTCATCACCGGCCGGCGAATGCAAAGTTCGGGCAGATTCATTGGGCTTCCTCCTCCCGCTCTGCCTCTTTGGGTTTGAGCGTGTCCGATGGCTTTACGTCCACCCGCGCGCCCGGAACCAGCCGCAACTGTCCGTCGGTCACGACCGTCTCACCCGGCTTGACGCCGCTTTCCACGACGGTTTCGCCGTCGCGCGCCACGCCGACCACCACCGGCCGTGCCTCCACGGTCTGGTCCGCCTTCACCACAAACACGAAGTCGCCGTTCTGCCCCGGTTGAATTGCCGGAGTCGGCACGACGACAGCGTTGGCCCGCTCGAAAAGCGTCATGGCCACCTGCACAAACTGGCCGGGCCACAGGGCGTTGTCCGCGTTGTCGAACGTGGCCTTGAGTTGAACCGTGCCGGTCGTCAGGTCCACGGAATTGTCGATGAACGAAACATTGCCCGATGGAGACGCTCCGTCCAGGCTGGCATAACTCACCTGGGCCTGGAGCGGCCCGCTGCGCATTCGCCGCTTGATCTCGGGCAGGAACTGCTCCGGCACGGCGAACGACACGAAGATGGGCCGCACCTGGTTGATCTGCAGAAGCACGTCGTCCTCGGCCTTCACAATGTTTCCTTCATGCACCAGGAGGTTTCCGGTCCGGCCGTCAATGGGCGAGTGGATGGAAGTGAATTCAACATTGAGCGCCGCATTGGTGATGACGGCCCTGTCGGCGAGCACTGTCCCGCGCAGCGCATTGAGGTTGGCCTGGGCTTTGTCGTAGTCGTCGCGCGAGCTGATGTTTGCCACAAACAGCTTATTCACCCGCTCGAATTCAATCCGGGCGTTTTCGAACTGGGCTTCATCCCGGGAGAGATTGGCCTTTGCCTGTTCCAGGGCGGTTTGCGACGGACGGGGATCGATGGTAAACAACAAGTCGTTCCTTTTTACTTCCTCGCCTTCCTGAAAATGGACTTTCGCCAGTTGACCGGTGATTTGCGATCGAACCGCCACTTTCGTGAACGGCTGCACGTTGCCGATCGCAAGGATTTGCACCGGTATGTTCTTCTGCGCGGCTTTGCCTGCGAGCACCGGCACCGGCCCGGCTCCGGCGGCTCTGCCTGGTTTCCCGCCCGGCGACTCCTTGCGGGAACAGCCGGAGAAAACTACGGCGGCCGCCGTCAACGCCGCCAGGCTTCGTTGAAGGCGATCATGCCGCAGCCATCCTGCGCAGGCCAAACGGCAGCCCGGTTCAGCGCGAACGCTTGAGTGTGCTTTCATTCATTTGCCTTTTGATTTGCCGGCATTACGCAGTTTCGCCGCGCATCCTTCGAGCTGTTCCCGGGCCGGAAAGCCGAGCCGATCCAACGGAGAAACCTGCTGCGCTCGATCCGAAATCTGGGATCGTCCGGCGCAAGCCCCGTAATCAATCGAACAACTTGAGGAAAGGCCAGAGCATACGTCGTCAACGAAACCATGGCCAGCAACACGTGCCGCGGGTCGAGTTCCGCAGCGATGTAACCGCGCTTCTGCCGACCTCGGACGTTTTCCACCCCGGCTGCCGCAGCCTTGCGACGCGCCTCTTCGTCCATCACCTTTCCATTGCCCGCCTGCAAGGCCTCCCACTGCTGCAAGCGAATCCAGTCCATGTCCTGCAACGCCCGTTCAAACCAATAAGGGAGGCTTTCCGCCGGATCGTCGGGTGACGACGCGGCCCAGGCGGCGCGTTGCGCCATTTTTTTCCTCAAGACCTCGCGGAACAGCCCTGCCTTGCTGCCGAAATAGTGATAAAGCATCCGCTTGTTGACCCGAGCCCGACGCGTGATGACATTCACCCGGGCGCCGGCAAACCCTTTGGCGGAAAACTCCTTCAACGCCGCGGCAAGGATCCGTTCCCGCGTGAGCTCCGGGTGGCGCGCGCTTGTTTTCCACTTGCTGGTTGCCGCTGGAGCGAGACCTTTCATTTCGAACGACCTTATTGACACCTCAAGTAACCAAACGGTTACTTACCCTGCAATCGACGCAACTCCGCAACCGTCTGTTCAATGAATCTTTCTATGAACTCGCGCATTGGCCGTGCACGGTGGGGCGAGACTCCGTCGAGCCTGATCTCGCAGCGACAGAAATCAGGCTCGACGGAGTCTCGCCCCACTCAGTTCATGGGAAGCCTCCTTTCGCTATTGCGCACGCATCGGAACCATGAACCGCTGCGCCTCACAGAGGGTCTGCGACCCGCAGCCTACCCGGTTCATGGAAAGCGAGCCTCCAAAGATTGGACGTGAATCGGAGCCATGAACCGGGGCGCCGGCTGCAGAGAGGGACAGGCTTCCAGCCTGTCAGCCCCGAACAGGCAAGATGCCTGTGCCACTTTCTGAGGTTCATGGAAAGCCTCCTTTCGCTTTTGCGCACGCATTGGGACCATGAACCAGATTGGCACCCCTCTCCCTGCCCTCTCCCCGCAAGGCAGGGAGAGGGTGGCCGAAGGCCGGGAGAGGGGCGGTTCATGGAAAGTTCCCACGGTTTTGCGACCGCGCGTATGACAGCGGCGGAAAAACTCGGAGCATCAATTACGCCAGCGCTCCTATGCGGCATCCATCGGGATTTTTATCCGGCGCAGGTGATCGTGGAGCGCGGGCTTCCGAGCCAGGTAGAAGAACCCCCAACCGCACTCTCCTCCTCGTTCTCGTCCTCGTCCTCGAAACCCAGTCGGCCAGTCGAGGAGGAGGACGAGGACGAGGACGAACGGTACGGTTCATGGAAAGTCCCCTTTCGCGTCGCGCATGCATTGGGACCCGGACCCCACCCCTCACCCGACCTTCGGCCACCCTCTCCCCATCCGATGGGAGAGGGAAGGGGTGAGGGGACGGTACATGGCGAGATGTTCCCGAAATGAAAATCTCGCGCGTTTCAACCGCTGAACCGAGGCAAAACATCGAACATCGAACGCCGAAAGTGAGCAACGAATTGCGCTGCCATTCGATGTTCGGAGTTGGATGTTCCCCCGGGTTCGTGGGCAGGGAGAGTGAGGACAGTCCATCTCCGCGACTGCATAGCGACGGCTAAGGCAACGGCGGCTTCTCCTTGTGCCAGCCGGTGTTCTGTTCGTAGGCATGCGCGATTTGCAAAATCGTTTCCTCGCCGAATGGCTTGCCGAGCAGTTGCAGACCGATCGGCAGCCTCGGTGATCTCGTGAAGCCGCACGGAACGCTGATTCCGCAAATGCCGGCGACGTTCGCCGCGACGGTGAAAATATCCGAAAGATACATTTCCAGCGGATCGCCGGACTTTTCCCCCGCTTTGAATGCCGCGGTTGGCGTTGTCGGCGTGACGATGGCGTCCACTTTCTCGAATGCTTTCAAAAAATCCTGGCGGATGAGCGTGCGGACCTTTTGGGCCCGCAGGTAATAGGCGTCGTAGTAACCGCTGCTGAGCACGTAAGTGCCCAGGATGATACGGCGTTTCACTTCCGCGCCAAAACCCGCGCCGCGAGTGTTGCCGTAAAGCTCAATCGGACCGGCGCCATCGACTCGCAGGCCGTAGCGAATGCCGTCGAAGCGCGCCAGGTTCGCCGACGCCTCGGCTGGAGCGATGATGTAATAGGTCGCGCCGGCGTAATCGGTGTGCGGCAATGAAATCTCCATGAGCTGCGCGCCGAGCTTTTGCAGTTGTTGAACAGCGGAGTCCACCGCCAGTTTTACTTCCGCGTCCAGTCCACCGATCATGTATTCCCTGGGCAAACCCAGCTTCACTCCCTTGATGCCGCCGTTTAGCGCGGCGGCGTAGTTCGGGACCGGCTCCGGCACGCTGGTCGAATCGCGCGGGTCCAGGCCACTGATGACGCCGAGCATCGTCGCCGCGTCGCGGACATCTTTCGTAAACGGCCCCACCTGGTCGAGCGACGAGGCGAACGCGACGAGGCCATAGCGCGAGACACGACCATAAGTCGGTTTCAACCCGACGACGCCGCACAACGCCGCCGGCTGCCGAATGGAGCCGCCGGTGTCCGAGCCAAGAGTCGCAATGGCTTCGTCTGCCGCGACCGCCGCCGCCGAACCGCCGGAGGAACCCCCCGGAATGCGCGTCGTGTCCCAGGGATTGAGCGTGGTGAAAAAAGCGGAGTTCTCGGTGGAACTGCCCATCGCGAACTCGTCCATGTTCAGCCGTCCGAAGACAATCGCCCCGGCGGCTTTCAACCGTTCGATCACGGTCGCGTCATAAGGCGAAATAAATTTGTCGAGAATCTTTGAGCCGCAGTTGCAGGGATGGTTCTTCACGCAGAGCACGTCTTTGACGGCGATGGGAACGCCGAGCAGCGGACGTTGCTTGAAATTCGCGCCAGCTGCGATCGCCTTGTCCGCAGCCTCAGCCCGGGCGAGCGCGTCGGCGGCATCGTAGCTGAGAAACGCCTTGACCCTGCCGTCAACACGCGCCACCCGTTCGAGGCACGCCTGCATCGCTTCGCGCGCGGAGCATTGCCGGGTGGCGAGCCTGGCGGTGAGTTCGGAAATGGTCAGCTGGTTCAGCATGGAAAACCCGAACACGAATCAACACAAATCCATTTTGCATCCGTGGGCATTCGTGAAATTCCCCTCTTACTCCACGATCTTCGGCACCATGAACAGTCCGCCGGCCCTGGACGGCGCGTTGCGCAGGGCTTGCTCGTTGGACAAACCGGGGCGCACTTCATCAGGCCGCGTGACGTTGAGCATCGGCACCGCGTGCGCGGTCGGCTCGACCTGGCTGACATCGAGTTCTTTCAACTTTTCGATGTAGCCGAGAATGTTGCCGAGCTGCGCGGCGAGCTTCCGTTCTTCTTCGGGAGTCAGCTCGATACGCGCGAGGTGCGCGACGTACTTCACGTCGAACCCGGTCGTAGGCACGGCAGTAAGAGTGGCGGAGACACAATTCTGGAGCAAGCGGATTGTGGGCGCGGGCTTAATCCTCGTCGAACTTCCGGTTGATCAGGGCGTTCAATTCGTTGATCGCTTTCGAGGCGTCTTCACCCTCGGCACGAACCGTCAATTTGCTGCCCGGCCCGGCCGCCAGCATCATCAGGCCCATGATGCTTTTGCCATTCACCTTCTCGCCGTCCTTCTCGATGTAAATGTCGCACTCGAACCGATTGGCGGTTTTGACAAACATCGCCGCCGGCCGGGCGTGAATGCCCAGTTTGTTGCTGACCATCATCTCGCGGGTGACCGCGGAGTGTTTGTCGACCGGCTTCTTCGTCGCGCTCATCCAGCGGCTGATTATAGTGGCGCGTCACGATTTTGCCAACGAATTTTAGAGCCGCATCTTGCGGGACATTTGCGCGACCAACCGGTCGTTCAATTCTTTGGCCGGATTATAACCGGAACGTTTGAGCTTGGTCTGGAAAGCGGCCACCTCGATCAACCGCGCCAGGTCACGCCCGGGCCGGACCGGAATGATAATGTGGGGAATCTCCACACCCAGAATCTTCACAAACTGCTCTTCTATTCCAAGCCGTTCCACGTCCTGCACTTCGCTCCAGACCTTCAACGTCACCACCTCCGCGCGAATGCACTTCACGCCGAACATCGCCGCCACATTGATGATGCCGATGCCGCGCACCTCCATGTGGTTGCGGGTCAGTTCGGCGCTGGTGCCGATCACCTCGCGACCGTCCACCAGCGTCACTTTGGTCACATCGTCCGAAACCAGACTGTACCCGCGCTCGATCAACGCCAGCACGCATTCGCTTTTGCCGATGCCGCTTTCGCCGCGGATGATCACACCGACGCCCAGGATGTCCGCCATGCTCCCCATCTCGGTGCCGCGCGGCGCGAACAACATTTCCAGCGCCAGCGTCGCCAGGTTGATGAACTTCATGGTGATCAGCGGGCAGCGGAACACCGGCACATCCGCCCGCTCGGCCGCTTTGAGAAAAAGCCTGTCCGGATGGATGCTTCGGCTGAAGACAACGCAGGGGATTTTGTAGGAAAACAGATCGGCGTAACGATGTTCCCGTTCCTCTTTGCCCAACGATTTGAGGAACGTGGACTCCGCGCTGCCGATCACCTGCACCCGTTTGCTGGCAAAATATTTGGTGAACCCGGCCAGCGCCAGGCCGGGCCGGTTGACCGTCGGCTCGCGAATGATCCGCTTCAAACCCCCGGCTCCCGCCACGAGCTTCATCTCCAATTCACTGGAGTGTTCGGTGTAAAAACGTTCAACCGTGACGACGTCGCGTTGCATAAGTGGAAATGGAGTGATGGAGTATTGGAGCCATGGAGTAAAGCCGCAGACGAACAACGGAACGGCGCGGTCCATCACTCCACCCCGCCATCACTCCAATACCCCGGTTCATAGATTAAACTCCGGCCCGAGATAAATCTCGCGCGCCTTTGGATCATTCGGCATCTCAGGTCCCAGCCCCTGGTAAACCACCTCGCCTTTGTGGATCAGGTAGGCGCGGTCCACCAGCTTGAGGGTCTCACGGACGTTGTGGTCGGTAATCAAAATGCCCAACCCGCGGTCTTTGAGGCGGCGCACGATCTTTATCAGCCTGGGACTGGTCACCAGGGCGCGGGTGATCTCCAGCCGCCGCTTTTCCCCGCCGCTCAGCGTGTAGGCCTTGCTCCGCGCCAGCGGCGTCAGATCGAGTTCATCGAGCAAATACTTCAACCGCACCTGACGCTCCTGCGCGTCCATCCGGCAGGTCTCCAGAATCGCGAGGATATTCTGTTCCACGGTCAGTTTGCGGAACACCGAAGGTTCCTGCGTCAAATAGCCGATGCCGAGTCGCGAGCGCTGGTGCATCGGCAAACGCGTGATTTCCTTCTGCTGAAACCTGACCTGGCCTTCGTCCGGTTTCACCAGACCCACCACCATGTTGAACGTGGTGGTCTTGCCCGCGCCGTTGGGGCCGAGCAGCCCGACGATCTCGCGGGCATCCACGTAAATCGACACGCCGTTCACCACACACCTTTGCCGATATGCCTTGACCAGTTTTTCTGTGCTCAACAAATGTCCGTCCTGGCCGATGGCCGCTGCCGGCGACGCCGGACTTTTTTGCAACAAAGGCTGTGCTTCTGAGTCAGGAGAGGTCACGGAAAAATTCGTTGAGTAATAATGATCATGATCCCGGTTTCGGCGCCGCCGGCGCCGCTGTCTTCTTCAGCGATTCCGGTTTGAGCTTCATTTTCCAGCGTCCCGTCGCTCTCAGTGTCGTGTTGGCGTGGTCCAGAACCAGAACCTCTCCCCACACTTGTCCGTCCTGCGTTCTCAAAACCGGATTTCCCAAAACAGAGTTCCCGGTTAATTCTAAAACGTCCTGTCCGCCCGCGTAAACCGCCTTCGCCCCCATGGCGGAACCCTCGATCTTCGAATCGACGAACGCGATTTTCACACCCCCGTTCCCGCTCAGCTCGACCTCACCGTCGGCGGCGGTGTAAATTGCCTTGTCTCCCTGCGCGCGCCTTTCTCCGCGGGATTCGTGAACTTCAAGATCCACGTTTCCTTCCGCCACCACCTTTTCCACCTGGTTCGTGCCCGGGAGCATCCTGCCGCGAACCGCCAGGAATTCGCAGGACAGTTTCATCCGATCCACATCCCTCACGCGCACCTGGCCGCGGTAAATCGCAAGGTTCAGATTTGTGTTCGCCGCGTCCGGCGTCAATTCAAACTCGTCGCAGGAAATCTCGATGGGTTGGGCCGGCCGGGGAGTGGTTGCCCCGCCGGCGCCAGTGGACGAATTGGTCAGGACGCCGGATTTCGCAAGCAGCCACGGCGTGCGTCCAAACGAGGCCGGCGGCAGGCGCATCTCCACCCTGCGCGTCGCCCGATACGAGTCCCCTTTAAGATTGAACGCCAGGACCTCGGCCGTCCCTTGGTGTTGTCCCATTTTCCACGCCGGATGGCCGGTCACTTCGACGGTGTCGGCCGCCGCGGTATACACCGCTTTTTCGCCCGTCACTCGCCGTTCGCCCTGCGCCATCACAACACCGCGCTCCGCCACCACGCTCTCGGTCCGATTGCTTTGGGCCGTTGATTGAATCGTCATCAATTCACAGCTCAAACTTCCCTTTGCGCTTGTCGCCTGCACATGGTCGCGAAACACGGCAACGTTGAAGTTGGTGTTCGCCACATCCGGCCGGAACTGGAAATCATCCGCCCGCACCAGCGCGGGCTGCGCCGTTGCCGGCGCCGCGTTGGTGGCAGGCGAACTTTCCGGCAGAAGAAATCCATTCCGGCCAATCGAACCCGCGGGAAGCTTCATCTCTACGTCGCCGATGGCGTGAAACTCGTGCGCCATCCGATTCACCGCCAGGCTCTGAGCGCGGCCTTCATATTGACGGAGCCGCCACGCCGGCTTGCCGGTCAGCTCAACCGCGTCGGATGCCAGCCGGTACGTCGCCTCCTCGCCGGTCGCATGGATTTCCTCCGAATCAATGACGACGTGTTGTTTTGCCACGATTTTCTCGATGCGCCGCCTTTCGTCGGTTTGCGATGAGTCGGAAAAAGTAACCGTCAGCGAGCCGCAAGCGACGTCGCCCTGCGATTCCTCGACGCGAGAACACGGCAAGGTTGGTCTGATAACGCATGCGATCGGAAAAAATGTGCAGAAACTGATTCGTCACCGGCGCTGCGTCGGTCTGTGTCCCGGCCTGAGCAGCACTGCGTGCCGCAGGCATTTGCGAGAGGGGTTGGAGCAAATCCTTTCGGATGATGGCATGGACATGGTTGGAGATGGTCAACGATCCGTTCGTCCGCGCGTATTCAAACCCTTCGCCTTCGAGTGAAAACTGGCCGTTGCCGCTGCCCGCCTGCAGCCGATTCGAGGAAGTCACCGATTCGGTGGCGAGATTATAAACACAAGCGGCCGAGGCGACCTCGAGATTGGTCTTCCCTGTGTCATCGAAGAATTGAAGCCGCACGCCGTCGCCGATCAGCAACTGTTCGTTGGAGATATTGGTGGCGCTGCCCCCGCTCAGGAGCATGGTGCGCCTGCCGGTCTTTTCGTCCACGAACGAGTGCTTGAAACCCTTCACCGCGCCTTCGATCCGCTGAGCACGTGCCACGGGCGACACCACCACGAGCGCGGCAACCGTCAACAAGCAGAGCCCCTGAAGAAACAATTTCACGCCGCGCCTATTCATAAAGCCGGCGCGACAGTTTAGGAAGAATATTCCTCCGTCCACGTCGCAGAGAAAAAGAACGATTCAGTGGAAACAAGGGTGGCCCGGGCAACTTGCCCGTGCTGGCGGGCTGCCAGCCCCCCAGGCTCTGGCCGGAGGGCGGCACCGAACGCGCCTGCGGCACCCCGAACTCGGCGGCAAGTTGCCGCCGACCACAGCCAGGTTGGCTGTGCTACCCAGTCCAACTGAATCGTCAGTCAACCGCCGCGCGAATTTTCAACAATGTCGCCAGTAAAGCCGGCATCTGCGCCAACGGAACCATGTTCGGACCGTCGCTCAAGGCGTGGTCGGGGTCGGGATGCGTCTCGACAAATACGCCGCTCGCGCCCGCCGCGACCGCGCACCGGGCCAGCACCGGCGCGAACTCGCGCTGGCCGCCCGACTTGTTCCCGCCACCGCCCGGCAACTGGACCGAATGTGTCGCGTCGAAAATCACCGGGAAACCGAACCGCCGCATCATGGGAATCGACCGCATATCGGCCACGAGATTGTTGTAGCCGAACGTCGTGCCGCGCTCGGTGACGAGAATCTTTTTGCCACCGGCTTCAACCGCCTTCTTCACCACGTGTCCCATCTCCGACGGCGACAGGAACTGGCCCTTCTTCAGGTTGACGATCCTGCCGGTGAAGACCGCGGCGTTGACGAGGTCTGTTTGACGGCAGAGAAAGGCGGGGATTTGCAAGACATCGGCCGCTTCGCCTGCCTCGAACGCCTCCGCTTCGGTGTGAACGTCGGTCAGGACCGGGACACCGAATTCCGAGCGCACTTTGGCGAGCGTTTCCAGTCCCTGGCGCAGACCCGGCCCGCGAAACGATTTGCCCGAGGTGCGGTTGGCCTTGTCGTAGCTGGCTTTGAAGACGTACGTGATCCCGAGTTTCTCGCAGGTCCTTCGCAAAACGCCGGCGACTTTGAAACAAAGCTTCTCGCTCTCGATGACGCACGGCCCGGCAATCAAAGTAAAGCGACGCTGCGACGACAATATTTTCCAAAGTTTGTCCGAGGAATCGGCCACGCGGCCACACTAGCCACTCCCCAGCCGCGCCTCAAGACAAGGTTCGAGAGGGAACGCCCGCGGCGCGTGTGCAGTGGTCGGCGACTCGCCGACCACTCATCTCGAAGGCTCGGTGTTCGATGTTTTTCTCCTCTGATGTCGGGGCGCCCAGTCCTCCATAGCAGTGCTGCGGTGGGGTGAGACTCCGTCGAGCCCTGATTCCTCCGTTTTATCCGGTAGAGTAGAGAGGAGAGCACGGAGTGAAAGACAATAGCGTCAATGACCGCCGCTCCCCTCTCCCTCGTCGAACCGGACATGCAGATTTCCCG
>QHPW01000289.1 GCA_003219675.1 Verrucomicrobiota bacterium | reverse complement strand
CGAAGTAAACAAAACGGCCAAGAATGTCGTAGGTCGATTTGTCTGAGTTGTCCTCGGAAGACGAAGCGATCAACGGAGGCAGGTTATCGGTAATATTATTCACCCCGACGGCAAGTCGCGTGCCGTCGTACCACTTTTTACCGGCGTCACTGCGGAAGTTGTAAGCCAGTTGCATGTCGATTTTGTAATAGTCAGGCACAGACCAGGGCTTTCCGTTGGCAGTGAAATCGTTGCTGGGTGCGCCGACCGAGGGATGGAGATCGCCGAAATCTGTCACACCCGGCAGATAGTGTGCGGTGACCGTGTAGTCGAAGTTGTAAACGCTCCAGGTAAACCCTGCGGTGATGTTGTAGTCAGGAATCATACCCTGCGGGGCCGCGACCGCCTGGCTGTCGGTGTACTGGCCTTTGTAGCCCAGCCAGGGCGTGCCTTTGCCCAGCTTCACGTCGTACGAGAACAGGACGTTCGCATTGGCAAACAGGTCCACGATCCCCCAGTTCTTCGTCTCGATCCGGTAATTCAGGCCGAAGTCAATGCCGTCGGTGCGAATAGAGCCGCCCGGCAGTAAGGGTACATTCAGCGTGCCAAAGTTGAGTGCGGTGATGTAGGTGTTCGTGTTTCCGGCCGTTGGAACGTACGGGTTGTTGTTCTGATCCAAGTAAACCGCTGTGCCGTGCAGCGCAGGGTTGTTGTAATAAAAGGAATTAGTGCCGTTGGCGTTCAGGCTCGCCACCATTTGGCTGCTGCTGGGAATGAAATTATACTGCGGCTGCTCGATGTGGTAGTAATCAACGCTGATGGTCAGACCCTTAATCTGCTTGGGAGAATAAACTGCGCCGATGGTCTTTGTCTCCGCCGTGGACGGCGGCACGTCCGGATTTGAGATATAATAGACGTTCTGCTGTAGCGCCAGGGGCCTGAAGTAATTGGTGTCGGTTGTAGGAACGGTATCATCCGGCGTAACAACATACGGGTTGCTATTGAGAGGAGGGCCGAAAAGCTGGTTCAACTGGGGAACGACGAAGCCCTGTGAATAGGTGCCGCGAATGGTCAACTGCTCGTCAATCGGCTGCCACTTGACACCGGTGAATTCACACCCGAGCTGCCTGAAGTCGCGTGAGAATCAATCGTCTCATACCGGCCTGATGCCGTGATCTCAAAGCTGTAGAACCCGGGAATGTTCTTCTCCGGGCTGAGAACGGGTATTTTGCCCTCAACAAATCCGGCCTCGCGCTCGCGGATGCCGCCCGGAAAGACAGGGAGGGCATTGAGGCCGATCAGATTGCCAGACGCCAGCAGTGAACCGGCTGAGGTTTCGAGTTTTTCGTGGGCGAACTGCGCCCCGGCGGCCAACTGGAACGGACCTGCCGGGAGATCATAGATGTCGCCACGGAATATCCCCTGCACCGTCAGGAGATCGGAGAAGCCGTTCTGGCTATCGCTAGCCCTGATCGCTTTGATGGTGTTGGGATCGTTGAAACCGGGCAGCGCCAAAATGTTGTAGATCGGCACGCCCAGCTGGCTCAACCCGCCCCCGCCCGGAGTCATCGCCTGGTTCAGGAGGATGGAACTGGCGCTGTTCTGGACCTGCTCGGACGTTGTCTGGCTGTAGCCCGCGTTGACGTCGTAATGATACTTGTCGTTGATTACGTCGCCTTTTACGCCGCCAACCATGTGCCAGAAATCGGAAGTCGTGGCGAACAAACGATTGCCAGTTTCAATCAGGCGTGAGCGGATTCCAAGCGAGGCGTTGGTGCTGCCTGTGCCCTGGGTTGTGCCGAAAACGTTGTAAGGATTGTTGGCGGGAACAGTCAAATTGTAAAGAGTAAGGGCAGGGATTGGAGCGGGAGCCAGTTGGCCTGAGCTTTCGTTCTCGGAATAAATAAGTTGGCCGTAGGCGGTCAGATGGTTTCCGAGTATGTCCTGTTCCACGTTGGCAAAGCCGGTGCGCCGATCCTGTCGCTGAAGGGTCATCGTGTTGAGCAAAGTGGTGTTAAGGATCGAGGCGGTTCCACGCAATGCCTGCGACGCGGGCGTGCTGGTGATCGGAATATAGGGCGTCAAGCCGGGATGCGCGGCACTCCAAGTGGGATCGCTTAACGCTGCGTTATTGTAAGCCTGGACGGTGTTGAATGGCCCGCCGGCGACGACCGGTGGGGCATTCAAACCGGCGATGTAACCTGGCGCGCCCACAGCCAGGGGCGAACCCGCCAGAATGAAGGTGCCGACCCTGCCCGGGTAAGATGGACTCACATAACTCGGCGCATTCAAGCCAGCGGCACCCAATTGTTGAGGGCTCAGCGACCCAATGCTGCGATCCTTGGTGTAAAGGGGGTCGGCATAATAGTACTGCCCGCCGGCAACGATTCGAGTTCCGTCTTTGCTGTAGCCTGCAACGGCAGAAAACCGGTATTCATTGTAAGTCCCCTTGTCCAAGCCAAAGCCGTAGTGCCCAGAGATCTCGGCGCCGTTGTAATTGTGCTTGGTGATGATGTTGACCACACCGCCGATGGCGTCTGAGCCGTAGATCGTGGAAGCCCCGTCCTTGAGCACTTCAATGTGGTCGATCATCGAAACCGGAATCAGGTTCAAGTCCGGCGCAAAAGTCTGGACAAAGGTGCTGAACGGCGAAATGTTCAGGCGCTGGCCATCAACGAGCACCAGAGTCGGCAAGTTGCGAATGGCGATATAAGATTCGCCGTATCCGCCATTGTTGAGGCTCTGGCCGATGTTTCCGTTGCCGGAGAAGGAGGCATTGAGCGCTTTGAGTGTGGCGAGCACGTCCTGAGAACCGACCTGCTGAATCTTTTCGGCGCCGATAATATCAACCGGCGCCGGCCCGACGGTTTCCGCCGTGGGAATCAAGGAACCTGTGACCACGGTTTTTTCCATCTTGACCGGTTGGTTGGTGGTTTCCTGCGCCAGCGCCACCGGCAAGGTCAGCATCTGAATTCCCACACCGGCGCAAAGCGCGCGATAAAGGATTAACCGAAGGTCGAGGTTCGTGCTCATGGGTTTGGTTTCCTGTGTTTTAGTGGTCACAATGGGTCAATTATTTCCACCGTTGCAGCGAAGGGTTGACCCGAAATCCGCCAACCAAAGCGCGCAATAAGGTCCCTCATTGCACATGAACGATTTGCCCATATGGTCGCGATTTTCGGGTTACGGGCGGCAAAGTAGGAAATCAGCGCCTGCTCGTCAAGCCCTTAAACGAAATTTTCCTCCAGTAGGATTCCGACCCGAAGACGCTCGACCCAACTTACGAAGACCGGTTGATCTTCTTTGGCGTATTTCGCGTTGTCCGCGGTTTGAACAGCAACCCGGCTTCCGAGTAAAAACTTGACCTGATCCGATTTTACGTGAATTCAAAGGTGCGCTTTCGCGATCGCCCGTCGAACCGGTGAATTCCTCCCTGAATCGTCGAACCCGACGCCGGCACAACGCGGTTGAATCGGGAGCGCGCGAGACTCGGCGTGTTCCGCCAGGGAGGCAGGCGGGGCGGCGCAGCGTAGTTTAAGAAGTGCCTCGAACCAGGGAAGCGGGCGGGTCGGCGAGGGCGCCGGCCCGTGCAGCCGGGGCGGCCGCGCTCCCCGATCCAGTTGAATCGTTGCGTCATCGACCTTGGCCACACCGAGCGGAACGACGAACGAGCGATCCATGTCCTGAATCGTCACCGTGGCGTGATCGGGTGTGCCGACAAAATAGGTGTTCGTGAGAATCAAACTCAACGTCACGAACGCGTCCCAACGCGCCAGCGCCAAAGGAACGCAATGCAACCCAAAACAAACAGCCAAACTGCTCCAGGTTCCGGTACCACCACACCTTCGCGAAACCAGAGGTCCGCATTTGGGTCCCTCAAGCCGTTGGTCCATAAATCACCGTTTGTGTAAGGAGATGGGGACTTCGTGCCGATGCTCAAACTTCCGTTTGATTGAAGCACCGGCTGGAAAAAATAAAGCTGGCCGGGGGTCACCGGGATATTGTCAGGAAAATAAAAAGTGCCAATGTCGGCAAAACCGATAATATCAACCGCAGTCGTGCTGCTGATGATGGGGCCGTTGTAGGCCCCATCCCGCAAATTTACTACCAGAGTCACTGTGCCGCCCGACGGCAGCGTGATCAGCGTCCGCAGCTGCACGAAGGCCACGGCACTTAGGGAGCGCGTGAACGATTGGGCCAGGTCGTTTTGCGGGATCACAGAGCCATTGACAATCGTTTCTGCCAGCGTTCCGCTGGCCTGATCGACCAGCAGCCCTTGTCCCATTCCGTTCTCGATAACAAGCCACAATGCAACTGCTATCCCACTATACTGCTTCCATCTCATACGTCTTTCCTCCTTTTAATTTACGGCGTTGCTTCAATCGGCGCGAAGGCAACCGGCTCCAGCGAAGTGGCCCCTGACACCGACAGGTGCCGCGTCACAAACCGCAAAATTGTGAACCTCTTTCAACGCGCGAGCGCCAAAGCAAAGCAGCGCATCCGAGCAAAAGCAGCCAACCTGTGGCCGGCTCCGGCACCACAATCCCTTCGCGAAACCAGAGGTCACCGGTAGAGGATATTTGCCCGTTACTCCAAAGATTCCCGCTTAAATAAGGGGATGGGTCTTTGTAACCGATGCCCAAACTTCCAATTGATTGAAGCACCGGCTGAAAGAAATAGAGTTGGCCCGGCGTAACGGAAATGTTGTCCGGAAAATAAAAAGTGCCTACATCGGCGAAACCAACAATATCAACCGAAGTCGTGCTGCTGATGATCGGGCCGTTGTAGGCCCCGTCCCGCAAATTAACCACCAGAGTCACGGTGCTACCCGACGGCAGCGTCGTCAGCGTCCGAAGCTGCACGAAACCCACCGCACTTAGGGATGGTGTGAATGATTGGGCCAGGTCGTTTTGCGGGATCACAGAGCCATTGACAATCGGTTCGGCCAGAGTTCCGCTGCTGCTTCCATCTCATACGTCTTTCCTCCTTTTAATTTACGGCGTTGCTTCAATCGGCGCGAAGGCAACCGGCTCCAGCGAACTGGCCCCTGACACCGACAGGTGCCGCGTCACAAACCGCACCCCGTCCCAATGCACCACGACCAGGTCGGGCCTCTGCTCCTCCACCACGATAATGTCGCCCACAAAATTCGTGAGCAGAGTTTTCGGTACCTTCAGCATCGTGCTATGGGGCCGGTCAAGGTTGATGAAGTTCAGACAGAACAGATTGCGGTCGCTCACCACCACGGCCAGCGCTTCGGGCAGTGCCAGGCCGAGGTCGAATGAGGTGCTGTTCCCGTTGACATCAATCGCGAGCAGCAGATTCAGGGTTTCCGCGCAGCTCAGAATCTTCCCCGCCCACGGGCCGTATTTGCAGGAATCATTCGGCAAGGTGAGAACGCCCTCCAGGTAGATACCGTTTCCGGCCGCGTCATTGAGCTGCGCCACGCGAGTGGCATTGGTCGAAGCGCTCACCCGCCACACGCCGCCGCCCGTTCCCAGGGTGCCGCCGGTGTCGCGATGCGTGACCACGACCAAATCACCGCCAAAGACACCGGTTTGATCGATATAGAGCCCGCCGGGGAAATTCGTGTCCCCTGCCAGTTGCGTCGCGTTGGTCAGCGTGGCCCAATCGGTGTTTACACTCGAGCCGTCCGCCGTTATTTTGCCGATCTTGTCCGGTTGCCCTGTTCCGAAATACAGGTCGCCCTGTGTCCAGCCGTTGGCGGTGGTTTGGACGATGCCCACTTTGATCTCGCCCTGCTTGCCATTGGGGTTGGTGTATCCCAGACCGCTGGCTGTGGACCAATCGCTGAGCGCGCCGGTGGTGGCGATGCGCTTGAAATTCTTTTCGGCACCCGAAGTGTCGCTCCGGGAAATAATGAGCGAGCTGTTCGCGGGATGATAGGCGATCCCGTTAGGGCCGTTGATCGTCGCCACGGTGCCGGGCGCCGACAAATCATCGTTGTCCTGAATCGTCACCGTGGCATGATCGGGCGTGCCCACAAAATAGGTGTTCGTGAGAATCAAACTCAAGGTCACGAACGCGTCCCAACGCGTCGATGCCAAACGAACAGCCCGCTACCGAGCAAAAGCAGCCAACCTGCACCCGGCTCCGGCACGACAATCCCTTCCTGAAACCAAAGATCAACCGCACCAGAGGGCGCGCCGTTGCTAAACAAATCTCCCCGGTCATAAGTTGAGGGACCTTTGTAGCCAACGAACCAAGTCCCCCCGGATAGAACTACCGGCTCGAAGTAATATACCTGGTTCGGTATGATTGGAATATTCGCCGGAAAATAGAAAGTGCCTATTTGAGTAATCCCGTTAACCACGACAATAGGTGTAGTGCTGCTCACGATAGGACCGTTGTAAGCATCCTGTCGCAAGTTAATGATGACCGTCACCCCGCCACCGGCTGCGTTGATAAACGTCGCAAGTTGTATGTAGCCAATGCCCGGAAGCGACGGCGTAAAGGATTGAACGGTGGGAGTCACAGGAAGAATAACTGAATTCTGGATATTCTCACCGATAGTTCCACTGGCCTGATCCACGAGCAAGCCCTGGGTTTGCGTCTTCATCGCGCTCAACAGTAGACAAAGAATCTGTGCTCTCAGTCTGATGCGGCCAAAGTCCTTCAACTTCATATCGTCTCCTTCACGACTTCAATGGCTCGGATAAC
>QHPW01000290.1:589-7849 GCA_003219675.1 Verrucomicrobiota bacterium | reverse complement strand
CAACGTCACCAAACGATCGTGTTCGTGAAACGGCAGTGGCCGCAGTAAAACGCCATTGACCACGCTGAACAGCGCCGTGTTCGCCCCGATGCCGAGCGCCAGCGTAAGCACGGCCACGGCGGTGAAGCCGGGGTACTTCAGCAATTGCCGGAAGGCGAATCTGAGATCGTTCATGGTTCGTTAAATCGCTAAAAACGTTAAATCGTCAAATCGGGCGGACGGGCCGCAAGAGCTTGGGTAATTCGGTTTCACGCTTTGACGATTCAACGGTTCAACCCTTTGCGATTTGATCAGTAGTCAGTGGTCCGTTGTCGGTTTGCCGGATTCCGCACTCCGCACTCCCATTCCGCATTTGAGTCACTCATAACGCAGCGCCTCCATCGGATTCACTCGTGTGGCCCGTCGTGCCGGCAGCCAGCAAGCCAGCATGGCAACGGCCGCGAGCAACAAAGCGACGGCAACGAAGGTCACGGGATCGGTGCTGCTGACGCCGAAGAGGTACGCGCGCAAGACACGTCCTGTGGCGAGCGCCACGGACATTCCGGTGACACCGCCCACCGCCACAAGCGCCAGACCCTGGCCCAGGATGAGCCGAATCACGTCGGCAATCTGTGCGCCCACCGCCATCCGGATGCCAATCTCGCGCGTGCGCCGCGCCACGGTGTAAGCCAGGACGCCGTAAAGCCCGGTGGCAGCCAGGAATAATCCAATCCCGGCAAAGATGCTCAGGTAAAGCGTCACGGCGCGATGCCCTGCCATCCTCGTCCGCAACGCTTCGTCCAGGTTGTAGAACTCCGGCATCCTCAGGTCGGCCCCGGCGCTTTTCAGGGCCTGCCCGATCGGCTTGTAGAGAGCGACGGGATCGACTGCGCTCCTGACGACCAGAAACTTTGGCGTCGTATCGACACCGGGCTCATTTTGCAGTGCCCGATAGAAAACGGGTTGCGGCGCCACGTGCTTGCTGTAATCACGAGTGTCACCGACCACACCGGCGACCTGGCAGGCGACTTCCGCGTCAGGTTCCTTCGCCCAGAAGCGCTTTCCCACTGCCGTTTCGCCCGGCCAGAGCTGCCTCGCAGCCGTCTCATTGACTACGACAATGCGGACGCCTTTTCCCATGTCGCCGCGCTCGAGCCAACGTCCTTGCCGCAATGGAACGCGCAAGACACGCAACGGGTCGTCTTCTCCGACGCCGATCCAGTATTTCATGAACCGGGTGGGCAGCGAGCCTGGAGTTGTCCAAACTTCCGTTTCACGCCCTTCGAATCCCACGCCGACGGCAGTGACTCCGGGAATCGCCGCGATCCGTTGCCGCGCGTCGGCGAAGAATGCGATTGCGGCATCCGGGGCTTTGTTCAGAGCAGGATCGGGACTGAAACCACGTCTTTCGAGTTCCAGGGTTGACGGATAAGCGCGGACGACATGTCGCGGATCCAATCCCGGATTGACTCGCAGCAATCCGGTCACGCTCCGTACCATCAGACCCGCGCCGGTCAACAGCACGAGGACCAGAGCGAGTTGGCCCACAATTAATGCCCGACTGAACCACCCTCGGCGCCGGTCTCGCGTGCTGGTGGCTGCGCCCAGCTTGAGCACCTCGTTCAAATTGGGCCCCGGACCATGCCACGCCGGCGCGAAGCCGAAGAGCAGGCCCGTGGCGAGCGTCACCGCGGACGCAATGCTCAGGACGCCCGCGTTGAGCGCGATGGGTTTGAGGCGCGGCAAATCCGCTGGAATGAGCTTCTGCAGGAGATCAAGGCCGAAGGCAGCCACCGCGAGGCCGGCCACGCCGCCGAGTCCTGCGAGCAGCAGACTCTCCGTTAACAACTGGCGGAACACGCGACCGCGACCGGCGCCCAATGCGCTGCGCACGGCCAATTCCTGCCGGCGGGTCTCGGTGCGCGCCAGTTGAAGGTTCGCGACATTCGCAGCGGCAATCAGCAGCACGAAGACGATGGCACCCAACAGCAGGCCAAGCATGCGACGCACTTCCAGTGTGCTGAACATTTCCCGCAAATCGCGGGCTTGAAAGGCCCACGGAAAGACTCCACCCAGGGCGAACTCCTGCGCCTGCCGTTTGGTGAGCACGTCAAGAAACGCCTGCACCTGGGTTGCCTCGACGCCAGGCCGCATTTCCGCAATGGCCTGTGTGTTGGGCAGGTATTCATCAGCGGCCGGATCAGGGCCTTCGACCGGCCGCCAGTACTCGTACTCGGCTTTGGGAAAGGAAAAGTGGGCCGGCATGACGCCCACCACAGTCATCGGCCGCTCGCGGAAAGGAATCGTGCGACCAATGATGGCTGGATCGCCGCCGAACTGGTTTTGCCACAGACGGTGACTGATCACGAGCACATCGTCTTTACCGGGTTGTCCTTCATCAACGCCAAACGTGCGTCCCAGCAACGGCCGGAGGTTCCACAGGCCGAAGAACTCCGAGGTCACCGACATCCCTCGCACCAGTTGGGGAAAATCGTCGCCGCGCAAAGTCAGCGCGTCCCAATCATAGGCCACGACACGGGCGAACAGATTCGTTTGCTGTCGCGCGCCGCGGAGCGCCGGCGGATTGATGCCTGGAGACCAGCCGCGCTGTTGGTGCGTGCTTCCAAGTTGAACGAGCCGATCTGAATCCCGCGCGGGCAGCGGATCAAGTACGGCGGTGTTGAGCACGCTGACGATGGCGGTCGTCGCTCCGATGCCGAGCGCGAGCGTGAGCACGGCTACGGCGGTGAAACCGGGATTCTTCACCAACTGGCGGAACGCGAAGCGAAGGTCGTTCATATTTTCGATTTACGATTTACGATTTGAAAGACTGGAGAAGGCGCGTGATTACGCCCAGCGTGATCTGCGATTGGCGCGCGTAAATCGTAATTCGCAATTCGTAAATAGGTTCGTGGCTCTGGACAATACGAAATCCGAATGACGAATGACGAATGAATGACGAAGCCCGAATGTAGAACCGGTTCTCGCCCGGCGGCGTATTTTTCCTTCGTCATTGGGATTTCGGAATTGTTTCGTCATTCGGGTTTCGTCATTTGTCATTCACACCTGAGCGCCTCCCTCGGATCGACCCGCGCCTGCCGTCGTTCAAGCTGAATTTCCCTTTCCATTCCACGCGGCAGGCGCGACAATGACCGACAAAGGTTGAGGCAAATTCGATCTCGTCGCCCGCTTTCAACCGGTCTTTGCCAAACAACTTCGCGGGCAATTCCATGCAGGCGATGTTCCGAAAATTTCCATTGATACCGGAGATGTTCA
Organism: Verrucomicrobiota bacterium; assembly: GCA_003219675.1. Taxonomy (GTDB): domain Bacteria; phylum Verrucomicrobiota; class Verrucomicrobiia; order Limisphaerales; family AV2; genus AV2. The sequence goes on along the minus strand of QHPW01000290.1, from coordinate 4,594 downwards.
CCAGCCGAACCGCCGGCTCATCGACAATCGGCTCCAATCCTGCACCGATGCGGCTCCGAATGCCTTTCGTGGATCGGTTGCAGGAGACGATCCATTTGGACCGGTCGCTCGCGCGCACGGTCTTGTCGCGGTAAAAGGCGTCCTCGGTCACGTCCTGTGCATACTGGACGAATCCCCGCTCGCGGTCCCAGCGCTTGAGAGCCAGGGTCGGCTCGAATTCTCCGAGCGGCTCGCGCGGCGCGGGTGGCACGCCTTGCGAAGCGTCCGCGCGCGCGGCTGCCGGCCGGATTTTGAGGACGGCGGGATCGAGCGCCGACGCGGTCGCAGCGAGCCCTTCGTAAGGACGATCATGGATGTCCACCAGGCCGAAGTTGAAATCTTCCCCATCGTAGCGGCCGTGAGTCGGCTCGTCGTAATACTGGAACCAATCGGCGCCGATGACGTAAGGGATATTGAGCAAGGCCTGGAGTGTGTTGCGGAATCCGACGGCGCGTTCCTTCTGCGTGGCGACCACCGCATAAAGGCCGTGGCTGTTTTTATTGCCGCTGCGGTTTTCCCGAGCGCACATGTAGAACTCGCCGATGAGCACCGGCTTGCCGGTCAACGCGTGAAGTGTTTCCAGATAAAACCGCGCGAAGTTGCCGTCGTTCCAACTCGCGTTGAGATTGCTCGAGACGGCGTCCACATAACGCGCGCAGGCACGAGCCACTTCCGGATAATAGAACGATTGATAACGGTCCCCCAGAATCAAGGCGCGCCGATCGTATTTCCGGATAATGTCATGGACCAGGGAGTAGTAACGTTCGGCCAGGAGGGCTAGAAAACGCCGCTCGACCTGGATGCCGTTACCGCCCGGCCGCAGAAAGAGCATGCCGTGCCGTTCGAGTTCCTGCCACTTCTCCACGCCGGGGGCGGGTTCGAAATCCCGCAGCAATTCAGACCACTCGTTCTGGTACGTCTGCCGGAGCAATTCAATCAGCCGCTGCCGTTGCCCGCTGGTGGGCGACTGGTCCAGGGTCATCTTGAACAGGATGGCATTCCACCATCCGATCTCGTTGTCGCTGTAGTAGCCGATCAGGCGCGGGTCGTCGCGCAGCAGGAGAATCTGCTCGCGCGCCACCTGGTCCATGCGGTCGATGATCTTCGGGTCCCACATGTCCCACCAGGGCGCCCCGGCCGTCGAGCCGATGTGCAGCACCGGCGCGAACGCCAGGTCTGCGGCGCCGCAATGTCGCAAGGCTTGAAAGTCGCTCCACCCACCTGCGGTGGTAAAGCCCCAGGCCTTGAGCCGTTTCAAGGTGGCTTCAGCCCAAAGGTTCGTATCCGCGTAATGCTGCCAGGCGGCGTAACCGGGGTTGGCGGAATCGAACTCCCGGCGAGACACGCCCGGGTTGACGCAACAGACACCGAGAGAAAAGAACCGCTCGCCGTTCGGCCTGACCAGCCAGGCGGTGTCGCCCTGCTGTTGAATTGAAAAAGGCGGGTTGACGCCTTCTGCAATGGCGACCAGTCTGCCACAACCGAGCGCGAGCGCGATCGCGGCCACGCCCTTGACGGCTGGATGCTCCAGCAATTGGCGGAAGGTGAAGCGGAGGTCATTCATGGTTCGTGGTCGGTTGTCGGTGGTTAGTGGACCGTCGTCCGTTGTCGGTTGCTTGATTTCGCACTCCGCATTTCGCATTTGAATCATGGCTCCGGATAAAGACGAAATCCGAATGACGAAGGACGAAGGAATGCCGAAGCTCGAATGACCAAACCGTTGCGGCCAGTTCGCCGGCTTTGCCTTCGTCATTGGGATTTCGGAATTCTTTCGTCATTGGGCATTCGTCATTTGTCATTCACACCGCAGCGCCTCCATCGGATGAATTCGCGCTGCACGGCGGGCGGGCAGCCAGCAGGCAACGAAGGCCACCGCTAGCAGAAGGAAAGAGATGGCAATCAATGTGGGTGGATCCGTCGGCGCGACACCGAAGAGCAGACCGCGCAGAAACCCGGTGAGGGCCAGCGCGCCGGCCAGGCCTATGGCGATGCCGAGGGCAGCCAGTTGAAGTCCCTGGCGCAACACGAGCCACAAGATATCGCCCGTTTGCGCGCCCAGCGCCAGACGGATTCCAAGTTCATTTCGGCGGGTCCATGTGATGTAGGCAATAAGACCGTAGAGGCCGACCATCACCAACACGGCTGCCAGGACACCGAAGAACCCTGAAAGCCAGGCCATCAACCGCTCGCGCGCCAGTCCTTCGCGAACCTGCGTCCTCAGCACGCTCGTGCCCAGGCGGATCGAGGGGTCCAGTTCGGCCGTTCGCTGCTTGACCGTCGCAATGACTCCAGGCAGCGGCCCCGAGGAGCGAATCATAATCGCAGCCCAGGGTCCGGGGACAGGATGTTGCGGCGCGGGCGCAAAAGCGATCGGCGGGATTTCCTGGCGCAAGTTCGAGTACTTGGTGTCCCTGACCACACCGATCACCTCGTAGGCCGCTTCCGGGTAGTTCGGCTCGGCGCCGGTTCGCACCGTCGCGCCGATCGGATTGACGTTTCCCAGGTAACGCCGGACGAAAGTTTCATTCACGAGAGCGACCTTCGGGGAGGTGGCCGTGTCACGGTCGTTAAAATCCCGGCCTGACAGAACTGGGATTTCCATCGTCTTGAAAAAATCCGGACTGACCCAGGTGATCTTGGACGATCCGTCTTTCACTCCTTGCGGTCCGGTCACGCGCACCCCCATCGTCCAACTGGAGCCACTCAAGGGAATGTGAGAGGTGGTGGACGCCGCCCGGACTTGCGGGATGGACCTGATTTTCTCCAGCAGTTCACGTTTGAGGACTTCGTAGCGTTCCGCCGGCTGATGCGCAAAGCTCACGTAGGTCACGAGAATACCGTCCTGCCGGAAACCCGGATGCAACGTTATCAAATTCCAAAAACTCCGCACCAACAACAGGGCGCCGGACAACAGCACCAGCGAAACAGCCATTTGCAGGACGCACAGCCCTCGTTGCAACGCGAAGCGCTCCCGGTTGCCGGCTATGCCACGTCCTCCGGCGCTTAACGCGGCGCCCGGGGCGATCCGGGAGGAACGAATCGCGGGGGTCAGGCCAAAAAGCACACAGGTCAGAACCGCGACGACACTGGTGAAGGCCAGCACCCGCCAGTCGGCGTCCAGATCAAGGTTCAGGCGATTTCCTTGTGTGGCGAGAAACCAAACCATGCTTCGGCTCAGCCAGTGGGCCAGGCCTGCTCCCGCCGCTGCCCCGGCGCCGGCCAGCAACAGGCTTTCGGAAAGCAATTGCCTGATCAGGCGCGCGCGGGACGCGCCTAAGGCGAGGCGCACGGCGATTTCGCGCGCCCGCGCGCTGGCCCGGGCCAGGCTAAGGTTCGCGAGATTCACGCAAGCGGTCACGAGCACCAATCCCGTAATCCCGAGCAGCAACCAGAGCGACCGTTCGTATTCGGAGCGCAACTGGCTGACGCCCGTGCCGGCCGCGAAGGCCGACAGACGGCATTTTCGATACGTTTCGCCGGATCCGGGGCCATAACCCGTGGGCACAGTGGCTTCCATGATGCCGGGACTGATGGCTTTCGCATATTCGGCCGCTTGAGCGCGGGTCGAGCCCGGTTTCAAACGACCCATCACCCTCAGCCACCAGGCGTCCCTCCGATCGAGAACGTTGTCCCACCACAGTGCCCGGGTGGAAACCGGCACGGCCACGTCGAAATTCTTCCCTACTTCGAGTCCAAAAAAGGATGGCGGCGTCACTCCAATGATTTGGAAGACGCGGTCGCCCAGCGTTAGTGATTTGCCGATGGCTGAATCCTGGCCGCCGAATTCACTTTGCCAAAAGGCGTAACTGATGACCATCCCGCCGGGACCGGCGCCGCGCAGGTCGTCCTCGGCGCTAAACAGCCGGCCGCGCAGGGGAGAGACGCCGAGCACGGAAAAGAACTCCCCGCTCGCCCACAGGCTTCGCACCATGCGCGTTTCCACGTCGGTGCCGATGGGAAGCTCCC
>QHPW01000290.1:0-574 GCA_003219675.1 Verrucomicrobiota bacterium | reverse complement strand
TCCCAGAGCGGATAAGTCATCTCGGCGTTTGCGCTGTCGGTAATCCCCATGCCTGGATTGCCGCCCAAAATCCGGACTTCGATCAATTCCTCGGGCTTCGACAACGGCAGGGTTTTCAAACGGACAGCGTTGAGGAGTTGGAAGATGGCTGTGTTCGCCCCGATGCCGAGCGCCAAAGTGAGCACGGCCACGGCGGTGAAACCGGGGTTCTTCAGCAACTGGCGGAAGGCGAATCTCAAATCGTTCATGGTTCGTGGTCAGTTGTCTGTGGTCAGTGGTCAGTTGCTTGATTCCGCACTCCGACCTCCGCATTTGAATCTTGGTTCTGAAAAATGACGAAATCCGAAGGACGAATCCCGAAAGAATGACCAAGCACGAATGTCCAGGAAGTTCCTGCTCGTTCGCAGCCTTTGTCTTCGTCATTAGGACTTGGTAATTCTTTCGTCATTCGTCATTCTCGCGTTACGTTTCACGTTTTAACGATTCAACGGTTCAACGATAGAACGGGCGCCATTCGTATCTCAGCGCCTCCACACGTTCGATGTTTAGCGTTCGGTGTTGGATGTTCGATGTT
>QHPW01000058.1:1844-14394 GCA_003219675.1 Verrucomicrobiota bacterium | reverse complement strand
CGTTGCACAGGCGCCTGTTTGATCACCATGCCCGGCCAGAGATAGTCGAGGTACCGCACGAACCCGATAAAACCCGAGGCAATTTCCAACGGCCCGCTCAAAATGAATTGCCAGATGAACAGAAAAGCCAGCAGCCGTCCGAACGTCTCGCGCCCGAAGGCTTCGCGAAGATAAACATAACTGCCGCCGGAACCGGGCAGGGCGGCGCCCAACTCGCTCCAAACCATTCCATCCGTGATCGCGATGACCAAAGCCACGACCCAACCAAGCATGGCCTGCGGCCCGCCGCCGTTGAGCGCCGACATAAGCAACGGGATCGTTATGAACGGCCCGATGCCGATCATGTTCGACATGTTCAGCGCGGTGGCCTGCAACAGACCGAAACGCCGGAGCAGCTGAGGACGCTCGGATGGCGGTGTGGGCGGGCCGTTCATGGGTTCTCGCATGCCCTTAATGCCTTTTCGCCATCAAGGCAAACCAATATGCAAGGTCGAGAGTCTCGCGCGCGAGGGCGCGCGGCCTTAAACCGTTTGCCGACCAGGCCCCTCTCCATAACCTCGTAGCAGCCAACGTGAGGAGGCTCGTTTTTCAAAATCCGAAATCTGAAATCCGAAATCCGAAATTGATCGGAGCCTCCTCACGTCGGCTGCTGCGGTTCAGGGGCTACGACGCGCGGAGTTTTGTTTCACGGAAGGCTGAACCCTGGGAGCGTGCTCGCGAGCCCTGATTTTCGCCTTTTCGTCCTTCCCTTGACGTCGCATTTTGTAACCAACTCATCTCACAATGGGAGCGCACGCCGCCGGCGTGCTTCGGCGGGCGGCTCGCCCGCCGAAAGCTGCGCGGATCGAGACCGATTCGCGTGGCACGCGAGCCTCGGGCGCTCCCGAACGGATTGATGAGTTGGCTTTGCAAACTTTATGAACCGGTCAAAAACCAGCGCCGGGCTGTTGATGTACCGCGTGCGCGAAGGTCAGCCGGAAGTGTTCCTCGCGCATCCGGGCGGGCCGTTTTTCAAGAACAAGGACGACGGCCACTGGAGCCTTCCCAAAGGCGAGGTTGAACCTGGTGAGGACTTGCTCGCGGCGGCGATTCGCGAATTCAAGGAGGAGACCGGCGTCGGGCCCTCGGACGGCGACTTCCCCTTCGCAGCAACACCTTCGAGCTCGAATGGCCGCCGGGATCGGGGAAAATCCAGAGCGTGCCGGAGATCGACCGTGTCGGGTTCTTCTCGATCCCCGGAGCGCGCCGGAAGTTGAAGGAATCGCAGCATCCGTTTCTGGACCGGTTGCAGAGCGCGCTGAAAGGCTAAGAACTACTCACGGAACTGGTCACTCATGCGCAGACACGGATTGCGCGAATTGACACGAATTCCTGCGAACCCGAACTTCGCGGCAAACAGCATTTGTGACAATTCGTGAAATTCGTGTCGTCTCTCCCTCTCTATCTGTGTTGATCTGTGTTCATCTGTGGTTTCATCCGATCCGCTCACGTCCGGTTCCGGATCGGCATCAGGCCGAAATGCAGCAGCAGCCAGATCGGCGCGGCGAAGAGCGTGATGGCGATCAGTCTTTCCCAGGTCCAGTTCATTCCGGCAAGATGAGCCTGCATCGGAAAGATCGTGATCATGAAATAATTGCTGAAGCGCGTGTGGCCGAGGAACGAACCGTATTTCGGATACGTGCGCCGGATGCCGCTGACCAGCGCCGCCGCGCCCAGAGCGATCGCCAGGAACGTCACCGCCAGGTTGATCGGCAGCATCGCGTCCAATTCCAGCCGCGGCGCGCCCGCCGCTCGCGTCCGGAAGTAGGGATAAAGCCATTGCGCGCCGGCCCAGAGGAAACTGAAGCCCGTTTGAATCGCCGTGCGATAGCTCGCCTTGGCCGAAGTCATTTCATTGAGCAACAGCGCGAAGTAAAGCGGGACGATGCCCCAGATCGTTTCAACGTGCCGGAACGGCGTTTCGATCAACTCGGCAAACACGGCCCAGTAATTGTGATTCACGCGCTTGCTTGTAGCAATTTGCCGGGCAACGGCAACTGGATTTGGAATGAAACCCCAAACCGCGAAAACGAGGGCGAGAAAAGCCGGCAGACACGGATTGCACGAATTGGCACGAATGGATTCGAAGAGATCCGTGGAAATCCGTGTCATTCGTGTCTTGCTCTTCGTGCGAAGCGGACTCCCCTTTCGGTTTGCTAATCCATGCCGGAGTCGTAGAGTTCTTAACCGGCGAAAGAGGACGTTTGATGAGAGTGGCAACTTCGACGAAACGATTCAGAGCAGCCTTCTGGGGTTTATTCCAATCTCTCGCCGCGATCCTGTGCGCGCTCTTGATGCTCGGCTGTGATTATGTCGGAAACAAGATTGTGAGCGATGCTGCAGCGACGGACAAACGCAACAACATGGCTAAACAGGTTGTTTACAACGCGCTGGCGGCAAGCACCAACGCGGAAAGCCAGGCATGGCAACAGTTTTTAGCCCACTGGCCTTTTGCTCGGCAGTCCGGTGGCTTGGTGTGGGATGAGGCGCTGAAAAAGTTCAGGCCTGACGTTATGGCGTCCGCGCTGATTGAGGATCGCTACGTTTTCAGAATCATTTTGGATTTTGAGGTCAGTGAGGATTATCAGGAAGTCGTGTTCCAAAAATTCCGACTCAATTTCTTTGAAGTGAAGGAAGTGCAGCTCCCGCCCGAAGGAGCCGGACACGGCGGAACAATGACCACTTTTCAGCCGTACTCAAAATGGTTCGGGTTAAAGGAATGGAAGGAATTGGTGGATTCGAACTGGGACTTTTCCAAACTCGGCATCACCATTGTTTCCAATGCGCCGATTCCAAATATCCGCAGTGTTCCCAACCTTTGATGCTCGCGTCACGCGACCCATAGTCTCCAAAGAAAGCCGATAGGCTCATGAAAAGGTTCGCTCAGACGATCAAAGCTGCAGCCTCCGTGTTGTACTTCATCACCGGACTCGGCTTCCTCGCTGCGCTGCCGTGTCTGCTGTTCATACTGTTTTTTGCCAGCGGGCACGCCGCTGATGGCACATTGGCCTGGGTTGATGTTGCTCTTGCAAGCAGGTGGTTTTTGTCAGGTGCCTGCCTTCTATTGTCGGTTGCCGTTTGCGATATTTATTTTCGCGTGCGCCAGTCGTACCGTCGTTTCGGATTGCTATCATGAGTGATACGGCAGACAGTATCGGCCTTGCGAATTGCGGCGCCGCTTCTCGGAAGCCTTTATTTGATTGCTGACACGTTTAGTTCGGCGGGCGGTTAAGCGGCAAGCTGCCAATGGCGTAACAAATTGTCGCCAAATCCGATGTTGCGCAGTTCGCAGGTCCTGCAACACTACTTAGCAGCCAGAACATCGCAGTGGCACAGCTTGGCAAGAGATTGAAGGAACTCGACGTGCCGGAAGATGCAACCATCCGCATTTACGCAAGCGTTGACTGGAGTGCGTCGCTGTGGGCCAAAGTTGGCGAATCATTGGTGAACGACACTGCGAATTTTTCAAACCTTGAATTTTTCCGCCGTGTGGAAGAGTAGCCCGCAGTGCCCGAACGACTTGAGAATGGGGGTGGTCAATTCGCAACTTAAAAGTTGCGGCTACATTCGGGGCGGCCGCAACCGCCAGATGCCCGCCAGGACGCTCCCGATGACGGAGTGGAACGTGGCCGAGATCGCGCACGGCAAGGCGGTCAAAGGATCGGGGAAATGGCGGCGGGCCAGCACCGCGCCCAGACCGGAGTTCTGCATGCCCACTTCAATCGAAATCGTGCGCGAAATGATCCGGTCGTAGCCGAGCGCGCGGGCGAACAGGTAGCCCAGAAAGAATCCGCCGGCGTGCAGCAGAAAGACCGCCAACAGCAAAAGGCCGCCGGATTTTTTGACCTGCTCGGCGCTGCTGCCCACAATGCTCGCGCAGATGAGAACAATGGCCAGCACCGAGACCAGCGGCGAGACGGGCAACACGGTTTTGACCAGTCGCGGCGTGAGATGATGCAACGCCAATCCGATGATGAGCGGCACCAGCACGACCTGCACTGTGCTGAGAAAAAGTCCCCAGGCCGGCACCGGCACGAGCGTGCCCGCGAGCCACCGGGTCAGCAGCGGCGTCATGATGATCGCGCCGAAGGTCGAACACATGGTCATCAGGACCGACAAAGCGACGTTGGCCCGCGCGAGGTAGTTCACCACGTTCGATGCCGTGCCTCCTGGGCAGCACCCCACCAGAATCACACCCACCGCATACGCCGTCGGCAGTTTCAGTCCGCGCGCGACGGTCCAGCCAAGAAACGGCATGATCAGGTATTGAGCCGCGAATCCTGCGGCCACGGCGCGCGGCATTTTCATCACGGCTTTGAAATCGTCCAGACTGAGCGTGATGCCCATGCCGAGCATGATCACGGCGAGGCCCCAGGTGATCCAGTCGTTGCCGAACCAGGTGAAAAGCGGCGGATGGATCAGCGCCAGGATTCCACCGAGCACAACCCAGACAGGGAAAAGGTTGGTGAGAAGATTGAGCAGGCGGGTCATGCGTGGGTAAGCACAGTCTAAACGATTCCTTCGCCAGACTCCACGCTTTTATCTCAGGAGGAGAGTTTTGGAAGGGAGCGCGCGCCGCCGCGTGCGGGACCCGGCGGCGCGCCGCGTCCGATCAGCGCCGTTGCCCGAAGTCATTTCCCATAAGAATGAGGTGTTCCCAACCCCTTCCCTCCCCCTGAGCCGGGGTGGGGCGAGACTCCGTCGAGCCCTGATTCCTGTCGTTGGGAGATCAGGGCTCGACGGAGCCTCGCCCCAACGTTCATGGCCCCAAGCCCTGAACCGTTGCCGCCGACGTGAGTCGGCGCCAATCCTTTGCCTTCAGAGCCAACAAGTGCGCCGAATCACGCCGGCGGCTGCGAGGGTCGGTTGCGATCGAATTATTTCCGGCAACCAGTTTGGACTCTGCGCGGACGTTCGTGACGCGCACTGCTTTCGGTCGGCGAGCCGCCGGCCGATGCACGCGGCCCGCGTGCGCTCTCCGAAAAAGTCCTATTTCACCCAGCCGTGGTAACGCCCCATCCAGTAAGGCAGCAGAAAATACGCGCCGTCATCTTCCCCGTGGCCGGCGCCACCGCCGTCGGGTATGTGGGGATTGCTGTTCCACTTCTCGACCACGCGCTCGTCGGGCGCGAGCACTTCGCTCAGTTGCCCGTGGCCGTGCCGGTCTTTTTGCTTTTGAAACCGAACGTCGATGCGATGCGAATTTCGAACCGCCCATTCGATCATGTCCATCGGGATCCTTTCGAGCGCGCGTTGGGATTCCTCGCGAACCGCCCGCGTCATGCGCCCGCCGCCGCTGGCGATTGAGATGTAATTCCAAAGCGGATTCATGTCCGGGCGCACCTGACTCCACGTGAACCGCAAGCTGCCGAGATAGATTTTCCGCAGTCCGGGGTTCTTCTCGTATTTCAACAACGGTTGGTAAGAGAGGTAGGCCAGTTCGTCGTCGGAAAAATTGACTTCGCCGCCGCCGGGCCAGCGTCGATAATACCGCACGTGCCCGGCGTAATCCCGCTGAATCCTGTCCCGATACGACGCCGCATATTTTTGGTCGCCGGTGATATGACATGCCGTTTTCAGGAACGAGAGCAACTCCAGCGATCGCAACGGCGCTTCATATCTGCCTTCCTCGGTCTGGAAGAACCGTTCCGAATACTCACCCCAGCGCGTCGGTTTCCCCGTCACATCGATCAGGTCATAGTCGTTCTTGATCAGGTAATCGGTGATGCGCGCAACGACTTTGCGGATCGCCTCTTTTTCCTGGTCGCCCGCCACCAGATCAAAACAGGCCGCGTAAGCAAAGTAATGGCCCACCAGTTCGTCGGAACTGGTGTCGCCCTTCCAATACCATCTGCCGTCCGGCGTGGGATGCCACACGCCGCTCCCGGGCAGCGGTTCCTCCGCCGAGACAAACGAGCGCGCCGGCAGACCCGGGACTCCGGTGATTTCCTCCAATCGCAGCAATGCGCGCAACGCCCGTTGCGCCCTGGCCCGCGCTTCCGGTTCGTGAGTGACCGCGTAGCGGTACGCCTGAGCGCCGAGGTAAATCGCCGTCCAAAGCCCGTCGTTGTCGTTCGAGACCTTTTCGTTGGAGGACAAGTCGCCGGCCACGCGGAGATGCGAACCGGCCACCAGCCCGTTCCGCACGTGACGCTGCTCGATACGCTCGTCGAAATACTCCGCTTTATCCTCCAGCGTCATCGGCCGCCATTCGATGAGCGAGACTCCCCTTTGAGTGCGAATCCAAACCTTGCGTCTCTCGCCGCTTTCCTCCACCCGGATGTTGCGGGCATGGTCATCGAGCAGCCAGCGTCGGCCGTAAAAATATTGCCAGCGGTCCCAACGAAATGCGGCGTGAGGATCAAAGCGCGCCGCGCCCTCGTCGCTGCCGAGCCAGACCGCGCCGGACTTCTCGAGCGCGAAGGCTTTCAAGCCATTGACCGGTCCGCGTTCTGCGTTTTGCCAGGGTGTCCCGCGCGCTTCAGCGCGGACTTCGGCGGGCACTTCCGGAGCCTCGATCGGAAAGTGACTGGAAAATTTCTGCGTCTGAGCGATCCCGGGGCAGGCCGGCAGCATCAAACCGATTGTCCAAAACAACAGGCGCACGGGGCTCATCATCAGGGAAGGGGCTGATCCCTTGTCTGCGTTCGATCGGAGGCAGTTTAGCTGACGATGCCGCGCATTGTCACCCTGAAATTCCGGCGATGGTTGACCGGGGGCGCATCTGACACTGCCCCCGACTCGACTCGCACCGCGGAGCGCCGATCTCCGATCCGGCGCGTTTAGGGGTGCCTTTGAATACCTGACGGGTCGGAGACCGGCGCTCCGGAGGCAGTGTCAAGCGCCCGTTGACCGGTTGACCGGCACTTTGACCGACATCCTTTCCATCCCCTTGCTAATCCGGCTCTCCCTGCCGGCGTTTCCTGAGGTGCTCGCGACTCCTCGTCACTTCCAGATTCGCCTTCTCCCTCGAAACGACTTCCACGCTGCCGTTAATGCGCCCGGGCTCTGCGTCCCGCTTCCAGCAGTTCCGTGATGCGCTCGACATCAAAAATGCAACCGCCCCAGGTGCCGCCCCCTATTTGCTGCAACGCGGCCCATAGCTTCGTGTCAGCAGGCAAGTAGGGATCCGGCGCCAACTCCGGATGCGGACTGCGCCGCGCCAGAATTTGCGCGCCTTGTTCGGGGGAGAATCGGCCATCGGCTTCACCGACGACATCAACGCTGCCTTCGAGTTTGTTCGGGTCAACCACGATCCGGATCCGGTCGCCGTCGCGCACTTTGCCAATCGGACCGCCGGCCAGCGCTTCCGGTCCGACGTGCCCGATGCACGCGCCGGTCGAAACGCCGGAAAAGCGCGCGTCGGTCACCAGAGCGACGTGCTTGCCGAACGGCAGATGCTTCAGGGCTGAGGTGAGTTGATAGGTTTCCTCCATGCCGGTGCCCAGCGGGCCGCAGCCGATCAGCACCACGACGTCGCCGGCTTTAATCTTGTTTTTCTTGAGCGCCGCCATGGCGTCCTTTTCGTGGACGAACACGCGGGCCGGTCCTTCCTTGCGATAAACGCCGCCGGGGTCCAGCACGCCGGGATCAATCGCCGTGCTTTTGATGACCGCCCCTTCGGGCGCAAGGTTGCCGCGCGGAAAGGTGACCGTGCTGGTCAGGCCGCGTTCGCGGGCTTTCTCCGGCGGCAGGATGACATCGTCGGCGTCAACGCCGTCCTGCTGCCGCAAAATCTCGCGGAACCGCGCGCGGCGTTCGGATTTCTCCCACGCGTCCAGAACTTCTCCCAGACTCTTTCCGCTCACGGTGAGCGCATCTGTGTCGAGGGCGCCCGCCCGCCGCAAATGCAACATCACCTCGGGCACTCCGCCCGCGAGAAAAACCCGCACCGTGGGATGATGCGCCGGGCCGTTCGGCAGCACATCCACAATGCGCGGCACCCGGCGATTCACAGCGATCCAATCTTCGACCGTCGGGCGCGGCAGACCGGCCGCGTGCGCGATGGCCGGGATGTGGAGCAGCAGATTGGTCGAGCCGCCGAACGCCGCGTGCACGGTCATGGCGTTGCGAATGCTCGCGGACGAAACCATGTCGCGCATCGTGATGCCGCGCGCTTCCAGTTCGCAGAGCGCACGCGCCGAACGCACAGCGATGTCCGTCCAGACCGGCTGGCCTGATGGCGCGAGCGCCGAGTGCGGGACCGACATCCCCAAAGCTTCGCCGACAACCTGCGACGTCGCGGCGGTGCCGAGGAACTGACAGCCGCCGCCCGGCGTGGCGCAGGCCCGGCAGCCCAGATCGGACGCGTCCTGCAACGAGATCAGTCCGTGGGCGAACCGCGCTCCGATGGTTTGGATTTTGCCCGCGTCCTCGCCGTTGGCCGGCGGCAACGTCACGCCACCCGGCACCAGCACGCACGGCAAATCGCGCATGGCGGCCAGCGCCATCATCATGGCCGGCAAACCTTTGTCGCACGTCGCCACGCCGATGACTCCGGAGCGCGTCGGCAACGAGCGAATCAGCCGCCGGAAAATCTGCGCGGCATCATTGCGATACGGCAGGCTGTCGAACATCCCCGGAGTGCCTTGCGTGCGACCGTCGCACGGGTCGGAACAAAACGCCGCGAAAGGTATCGCGCTGAGCGCGCGTAACTCCTGCGCCGCGGCCTGCACCAGCAATCCGATTTCCCAGTGGCCGGTGTGGTAACCGAGCGCGACGGGTTTGCCGTCGGGCGCGCGAAGTCCGCCCTGGGTGCTGAGGATGAGAAATTGTTTGCGCCCCAGTTCGCGCGGGTCCCAACCCATGCCGGCATTTTGCGTGAGGCCAAAGATGTCGCCGCTGGGCCGGTTGAGCAGCATTTCCCCGGTCAAGGGCAGGCTGCCCGCCGGCCCGCGAGCTTTGGTTTGAATTTGATAAATTTCAGGCGCGGCCGCGCTCAGAATTTCGCCGTCGGTCATAAGCGGATTGAACCACCGCTGCGGGGTCACACCAAGCAGGAATTCGAGGAACGCAGGGGCGCGAAAGCGTCGAAGCAGACACCGCTGCGTCTGGTTTTGCACTGGACTCAATTCCCTGGGCTCCTGACAAATAGCGCGTGCGCATTTGCGTCATCTTCAATCCCGCGGCCAAGGGTGAACGAGCGAAGCGATTCCGCCGTCACCTCGACGCCATCGGCTCGGAATGCGCGCTCAAGCCGACCACAGCGCCGGGCGCCGCCCGGAGGCTCGCCTTTGAAGCGACCCGCGAGAACTTCGCTGTCATCGTCGCTGCCGGCGGCGACGGCACGGTGAATGAAGTCCTCAATGGCATCGGCGACGATCCCGCCAATTTTTCCCGCGTTCGCCTGGGCGTGCTGCCGCTGGGAACCATCAACGTGTTCGCCCGCGACCTCGGTTTGCCGCTCGACTGGCGCCAGGCCTGGGAAACCATCCGCCGCGGGCGCGTCACCGCCATTGATTTGCCGCAGGTCGAGTTTATCACGAACGGCGGACCGCAGCGTCGTTACTTCGCCCAGTTGGCCGGGGCCGGTCTCGACGCGCGCGCCGTAGAGCTGGTGGACTGGAACCTCAAAAAGAAATTCGGCTTTTTCGCTTATGTGATTGCGGCGTTGAAGGCGCTGCGCGGGGCGCAATCCAGGATCACCGCGGAATGCCTCCGGGGGCAGGCCGCCGGCGAGCAAGTGCTGGTTGGCAACGGACGGCTTTACGGCGGCCCGTTTGTCATTTTCCCCGAAGCGAAACTGTCTGACGGGCTGCTCGACGTATGCGTTTTCCCGCGGGCGACGTGGTGGACGGTGTTCGGGTGCGCGTGGGGATCGGTCAGAGGCCGGCTGCACAAAGCCGGCGGCGCGCAGCATTTCCAGGCCGAATCCTTCACCCTGACCGCGCCAAACCGGACGCCATTGGAACTCGACGGGAGACAAAGTAGGATTGTGGGATTCAAGAAAGCGTCGCCACCTTTCCATGCTCGACCGATGCCTTAACGAAGAGGTTTCAATTTTTTCTTCCCAATGACACAAGAGCCGCTCAAATTTCTGAAAATGGCCCGAAACTCGATGGCGGGCCGACCGGACGAACATTTTATCATCCTCCAAAATCCTATGCGAATCCTCGTCGAGATCTCCCGGAAACAATTGTCCCGCCGCCTGGCGTCGTTAACTCTTCGTTTCGCGCCGGCGATTCTTTTGGGCGGTGTGCTGCCCCTGAACCGATCAGTGGCGGCGCAGATCAGCGTCTGGACGCAACACAACGACAACGCGCGCACCGGCCAGAACACCAACGAAACCCTCCTGACGCTTTCCAACGTCAACACGAACACGCTCGGGAAATTGTTCAGTTACTCCGTGGACGGCTACGTTTATGCCCAGCCGCTCTACGTCCCGAACGTGACCATCCTCAACAAAGGGGTGCATAACGCGATTTTGGTCGCGACGGAGCACGACAGCGTGTATGCGTTCGACGCGGACAGCGGCTCGGGTGCGAACTCGGCCCCTTTGTGGCAGGTCAGCTTCATCAATCCCGGCGCGGGGATCAGTATCACCACCACGCCCGTCATCGATACAAACAGCGGGACGATCTATCTCGAGGCCAAAACGAAAGAGAGCGGCGCATATCGCCACCGGCTTCACGCCCTGGACATCGCCAGCGGCGTGGAGAAGTTTGGCGGCCCGATCCGGATTCAAGCTTCGGTCAACGGCACTGGCGACGGCAACGATGGCGCGGGGCACGTGCCGTTTAATGATTTGCGCCAGATGAATCGTCCCGGGTTGTTGCTCTTGAACGGCGTGGTTTACATCGCTTACGCCTCGCACGGAGACAACGGTCCGTATCACGGCTGGGTGCTCGGCTACAACGCGCAAACACTTCAGCAGGTCGGGGTTTATAACACCTGCCGTAATGGCGGGCTCTCCGGCATTTGGCAGGGCGGCGGTGGGCCGGCCGCCGATGGGAACGGGAATATTTATTTCGAGACCGGCAACGGAACGTTTTACACGAACTACCCAAGCCAGAGCAGCAATAGTCTGGGCGACAGTTTCATCAAAATCTCCACCACCACCGGTCCGCCCACCAACATGCTGGCGCTGGCCGACTACTTCACGCCATTTAATCAGGCCGCGCTCAATTCCATCGACAACGATCTCGGCTCTGGTGGCCCGGTGGTGCTGCCGGATGCGGTGGGGAGCGCGGCTCATCCGCACCTCCTGGTCGGGTCAGGCAAAGAAGGGAAGATTTACCTGCTGGACCGCGACAACCTGGGGCATTTCAATTCGGTGAACGACAGCCAGATTGTGCAATCGATTTCCGGCGCCATCGGGCACCAGTTTGGATTGCCGGCTTATTTCAATCGCCGCGTCTATTTCCAGGCCGACAGCGATCATCTAAAGGCGTTTCGTTTTTCCAACGGCGTGTTGGTCACGACACCGGAATCACAGGCGGCAACGCCGATCTTCGGCTACCTGGGATCGACTCCATGCGTCTCCGCCGACGGGACGAACAACGCAATCGTGTGGGTTTTGCAGAACGACGCGTTCGCGAGCGGCGGGCCGAGAATTCTGCACGCCTACAACGCGACCAACCTCGCGAATGAACTCTACAACAGCTCTCAGGCCGGGGCGCGCGACCGATTAGGCGGTGCCGTGAAGTTCACCGTGCCAACGGTTGCCAACGGCAAGGTGTACGTCGGCTCGGCATCCAGTGTCTCCGTGTTCGGTCTCATCGGCGGTTTGGCCGCCGCGCCCGTGATTTCGCCCAACGGCGGCGTGTTCACCAATTCTGTCAGCGTCACGATCACCACCACGACCGTCGGCGCTTCGATTTATTACACGCTCGACGGCTCGACGCCGACCAGCGTCTCCACGCTCTACACCGGCCCGATCACGATCACCAACTCCGGCGTGGTAAAAGCCTTCGCCTCCAAGACCGGACTGGTGGACAGCGCGGTGGTGACGGCTACTTTCCTTAACAGTCTGGCCGTGGGCAAAGGAACCGGATTGACTGGACGTTACTGGTCCAATCAATTGAAGACCACCAACGGGACGCCAACACTGGTGCGCCTGGATCCGACCGTGAACTTCGATTGGGGCGACGGATCACCCGCCCCGAGCATCAGCACGAATAGTTTTACCACCCTCTGGACCGGCCAGGTGCAGCCGCAGGTGTCCGAAACGTACACCTTTTACACGTTCACCGACGATGGTGTGCGTTTGTGGGTGAACAACCAGCTCGTCATCGACCAATGGATTGACCAGCCGCCGACCGAATGGACCGGGACGATTGCGCTGGACGCCGGCCGGCGCTACGACATCAAAATGGCGTTTTACGAAAACGCCGGCGGCGCAGTGGCGACACTGTCCTGGAGCGGTCCATCCACGGCCAAGACCATCGTCCCGACGAGCCAGCTTTATCCGACCAACGATGTCCCTCCGACTGTCACGCTGACCAGCCCGGCCAACGGCGCGGTTTATACGGCTGACTCCGCCGCTGTTTTAGTCAGCGCCAACGCCAATGAT
>QHPW01000058.1:0-1786 GCA_003219675.1 Verrucomicrobiota bacterium | reverse complement strand
GCCACGGACAACGGCGGAATCGTGGCCACATCCGCGCCGGTGAGCATCACGGTCAACGCCGCATCCGGCGTCACTTACGGCCTGACCAATCGGCCGGCAGGCACGGCATTCCTGAAGATGCCAAAAAGCTTCGACGGCGCGCTGCCGTTGCTGCTCTCGCAAACCGGGGCGTTCACGGACGTGCCGACGCTCGCGCGCGCCAACGGTTTGATCACTTACACGGTCAACACGCCTTTGTGGTCCGACGGCACATACAAGACGCGGTGGTTCTCCGTGCCGAATGACGGCGCGCCTTTCATCCAGGGCGATCAAATCGGATTTGCGACCAACGGCGAATGGACCTTCCCCGCCGGAACCGTTTTCGTGAAACACTTTGAACTGGCGACCAACGACCTGGATCAAACCATGCGGCGCCGGTTGGAAACGCGGTTGCTCGTGCGCGGCACCAATGGCGCGGTTTACGGGCTCACTTACAAATGGCGGCCCGATTACAGCGACGCTGACCTGCTTACCAACAGTCTGAGCGAGGACATCGTCGTCCAGACCGCCGGCGGGACGCGCACCCAGACCTGGTACTATCCGAGTCCGCAGGATTGCCTCACCTGCCACACACCCGCCGCCAACTACGTCCTCGGCGTCAAGACCCGCCAATTGAACGGGAATTACCTGTACCCCGACTCCGGCCGCGCGGATAATCAGCTTCGCACGCTGAACCAGCTCGGCCTGTTTTATCCGCCCATCACCAGCGAGTTCAACATCACGAACTACCCGCGGCTGGCGGCGGTGACGAACACCGGCGCGACGCTCGAAGATCGGGCGCGTTCCTATATCGATGCCAACTGCGCCCAGTGCCATCGCCCCGGCGGTCCGCAGACCACGTTCGACGCGCGTTACGACACGCCCTTGGCCAATCAGAACATCCTCAACGGCATCCTGGCAAAAGGGGACCTGGGTTACGACCACGCGCGCGTGGTGGTTCCCAGGGACATTCTGCGATCCGTGCTTTACGACCGCATGAATACCGCGGACTCGCTCGTCAAAATGCCCCAGCTCGCGAGAAACCTCATCGACACGAACGCGGTCGTCGCCGTCGCAGACTGGATCCGCAGTCTGCCCGGTGTCCCCGCACTGGATCCGCCGACGATCCATCCGCCCGGCGGCACTGCCGTCGGCTCATTGACCGTCACCCTTCAACACAGCGATCCGTCCGCCAGATTGTATTTCACCGTGGACGGCTCATTGCCCGGGACCAACTCGACGCCTTACACCGGACCCGTCACGCTGACGAACAGCGTGACCTTGAAGGCCGTGGCGTTCGATACCGGGTTCAACAACAGTGTTGCGGCAACGGCGACATTCGCAATACGGCCGCCGATACAACTCGTTTCGTTCTCGTTCAACAGCAGCGGTCAGTTCCTGGTCGAATTGCAGGGGCTGGCGGGCAAGAGCTACATCTTCCAGGCGTCCACCAACCTCATCAACTGGGTAGCGATCAGCACGAACGTCGCCCCGGCCAATCTGTTCCAATTCACAGACGCGTCGTCCACTCGTTTTCCATATCAGTTTTACCGCGCCATCGAGGAGCCCTGAGTGGTCTATTTCATAAATACGCACGTATGCGTATTTATGAAATAGAGCACTAAGCCAATTCCTTTTGCTTTGACAGCGCCGCGCTTTGGCGATGCAATTCGCTTATTCAACTGAACCCGCAGGAAAAATTATGACGCTGAAATCATTCGCATTCCATTTGTTCGCCGCGTTGACAATGCTGCTCGCCACCGCGACC